>NZ_JBANBK010000023.1:0-64536 GCF_053572325.1 Bradyrhizobium sp. UFLA05-112
GACGAAGCCGCGGTCGACCAGCGACAGGCGGTTGGTGTTGAAGGAGGCCGGCATCGCCGCGCCGTAGGAGCCGTAACCGTAGAGCAGCAGCGGCGCCGTGCCGTCGAGCGCAAGGCCGCGTCGATACACGATCGAGACCGGCACCTCGGCGCCGTCATCGGCCTTCGCCATGATGCGGGTGGTGACGTAGTCGGCCGCATTGTGACCGCTAGGAATCTCCTGGCGCTTGCGCAGGACACGTGAGCGCCTGGCCATGTCGTAGTCATAGACTTCCGACGGCGTCGTCATCGACGAATAGGAGAAGCGCAAGTTCGTCGTCTCGAACTCGTAGGAGCCCATCGTGTCGAGCGAATAGGCGGCTTCGTCGAAGGCGATGGCGTGCTCTTCGCTGTTGCCGAGATCGCGGATCACGATCGCCGGCAGCGCGTTGGCGCGCTCCAGCCGCACCAGGTGGCCGGCATAGAGATCAATATCGATGATGTAGATGCCCGGACGATACGGAATCAGATCGCGCCAGTTCTTTCGCTCCGATGTCGCGAGCGGTGCGGTGACGATCTTGAAGTCGATGGCATCATCGGCATTGGTGAGGATGAAGAGCTCATCGCCGCGATCGGCGAGCGAATACTGTACGCCCTCCTCGCGCGCCGCAACCAGTCGCGGCGGTGCGTCGGGATTGGCAAGATCGATCAGCCGCTGCTCGGAGGTCTCGTGGTCGCCGCCGGCGATCACGCAGAAACGTCCACTGGTGCTCTCGTGCAGATGGGTGAACCAGCCGGAGTCCTGCTCCTCATAGACCAGGAAATCGTCGGCCTGCTTCGTGCCGAGCCGGTGCCGCCACACCTGCATCGGTCGGTGATTGTCGTCGAGCTTCACATAGAAGAAGTTTTTGGCGTCCTTGCTCCAGACCACGCCGCCATCGGTTTCCTCGACGAGGTCGTCGAGATCTTTTCCCGTCGCCCAATCGCGCACGCGGATCGAAAAATACTCGGAGCCCTTGGTGTCGGCTGTCCAGGCCTGCAGCTTGTGATCGGGCGAATGCCGGCTGCCGCCGAACCTGAAGTATTTGTGGTCCTTTGCGAGCGCATCGCCGTCGAGCACGATGTCGCTGTCGCCGCCATTGCGCGGCAGGCGGCCGAACAGCTCATGCTGTCCGCCTTCGCGAAACTTGCGGAAGTAGGCGAACGGGCCGTCCGGTGAGGGCACGCTGGAATCATCTTCCTTGATCCGGGAGCGCATCTCGCGCACAAGCGTCTTCTGCAAGGGCGCAGTATGGCCGAGCAGGCTCTCGGTATAGACGTTCTCTTCATCGAGATATTTGCGGATGTCGGGATCGAGCACCTGGGGATCGCGCAGCACCTCCTGCCATTTCGCATCCTTCAGCCAGGCATAGTCGTCGCTCACGGTGATGCCGTGTCGGGTGAACGAATGCGGCCGCTGCGGCGCGACGGGGGGCTTGGTGGGGCTGGCGGTTTTGGTCAAGTCGATCCTCGCGTCAGGGGGCGTGTCCTGCCTTTATATCGGAGCGAAAGTGGGGGATTTAAAGAAGCTCAATGCGGCTGTGGGGCTGGAAGGTCGCGTCAAACTCCGCCGTCGTCCCCGCGAAGGCCGGGACCCATACCCCCAGGGAGAAGTCGTCGCACGAGCTGGTAACCCCGAGTCTTCGCCCAACCACATCCTGTGGTACCGGGTCCCGGCCTTCGCCGGGACGACATTGGAGTGTTTGGCTTACGCCCAAGCCTAACCCAAGCCTACACCCCGACCTGCTCGCCGAGATAGGCGACCGCGGCCTCGAGCCCGCCCTTGCCGTGCGGGATCTTCAGTGCGTTGAGGCCCACCTCGATCACGCCGAGCGTGCCGAGCAGCATCGGTGCGTTGACGTGGCCCATATGGGCGATGCGGAAGGCCTGGCCGGAGAGATCGCCGATGCCGGTGCCGAGCACCACGCCGCATTTGTCCTTGCAATAGCGCTGCAGCACCGCGGGATCATGACCGTTGCCCACGGTCACGGTCGTCACCGTGTTGGAACGCTCGCTGTTCTCCAGAATGTTGAAGCCGAGCACCTGGCCCTCCGACCACATCGCGACCGCGCGCCGCGCGGCTTCGCCGAGCAGACTATGCCGACGGAATGCGTTCTCGAGGCCCTCCTCGTGCAAGAGGTCGATCGCCTGGCGCAGCGCGAACAACAGATGCACCGGCGCGGTGCCCGCATATTTGCGATAATGCTCGGTGCCTTCGCGCTCGCTCCAGCTCCAATAGGGCGTCGCCATGTTCGCCTTCTTGTGCGCCTCGAGCGCGCGATCATTCGCCGCGACGAAGCCGAGCCCGGGCGGCGTCATCAGGCCCTTCTGCGAGCCGGACATCGCGACGTCGATGCCCCATTTGTCCATCTCGAACGGCATGCAGCCGAGCGAAGCCACGGTGTCGACCATGTACAGCGCGGGATGGCCGCTCGCCTTGATCGCCTTGCCGATCGCCTCGATGTCGTTCTGTACGCCCGAGGCGGTATCGACCTGCACGACGACGACGGCCTTGATCTTGTGCTCCTTGTCACGGCGCAGGCGCTCCTCGACCTCGTGCGGCCGCACTGCGCGGCGCCAGTCACCCCTGAGCACCTCGACCTCGGCGCCCATCAGGGATGCAGCGTGGCCCCAGCCGATCGCGAAGCGGCCGCTTTCCAGCACCAAAAGCTTGTCGCCGCGCGACAGCACGTTGCTGAGCACGGCTTCCCAGGCGCCGTGGCCATTGGCGATGTAGATGTAGGATTTGCCCTTGGTCGCGAACAGTTTTGAAAGATCGCTGATCAGGCTCTCGGTCAGGTCGGTCATCTGCTTGGAATAGATGTCGATCGCCGGACGATGCATCGCCCGCAGCACCTCGTCGGGCATCGTGGTGGGCCCGGGGATGGCCAGAAATTCCCGGCCCGCGCGAACGGTCATTGTTGTTCTTCCTTATGTGATGAAGACGATCTGGAGGGTCATCGACTTACGCTTTTACGCGCCGTCGGGCCCTAAGAAAAGCACGTAAAACGCGGGATAATCATGCAAGAAGCCGATCGTTCGGACATGACTATCGCCGTGTCTCGCGGCATCCTGCGGCTTCGGCTTCCTCCACCGAGCAGAACCAGCGGGTGCCCTTGCTGATCTTCATCTTGATCTGCGCGTACCACCGGCTGGTCGGCTGGTGAAAGATGCATTCGCCGGCGCTGTTGACGTTGCCCTTGATGGTGCAATCCGGGGACGGCGCGACGGCGCCCGATGCCGAGGCGAGCAGGATCGCATGGGCCCCTTCGGGCGGCTTGGTGGCGCCGAGGATCGCGGTCTTCCTGTTGCGCACGCGCCAGTCCCAGGGGGCGATGAAGGCGCCCTGCCACATGCCGGCCTTGGCTTCGCGCGCGACCGCTTCGTCGGCTTCATAGTCGTGGGAGATCCGGGTGAAGGCCAGCGCCCAGCCGTTGCGCACCAGCCATTTCTGGATGTCCTCGCCGTCGACCTCGCAGCGCGCCACGGTGCGGCCGCGGCGGTCGATCGACCTCGCATGGCAGACCCAGTTCTTGCCCTCGGCGTATTTGGCGAGCTCCTCGCGCGCCGCCACGCCGCAGGTCCAGCGCTCGCCCTTGGTGTTGAGGCAGAGCTGGTCGGTCGAGGGTGCATCGATGCCGCCGAGCCGGATGCGGGTATTGCCGATCTGGAGTGTATCGCCGTCGCGGATCTTTGCCGTGCCGGTGATGTCGGCAGCCTGCGCCAGCGACGGCAAGGCGAAGAGGAAAATCAAGCCAAGAAATGTTCGCGACATGCCGGTCCGCGCGTAATGAAAATTCCGATAAGCCCAGCAATTGTGGTCGGTATTTGGCCGCCGGGCCAGCACCTGCCCAACATATGGGCTTTCAACTTCCTGTCATCGGTGGGGCGAGTGGCGAATTGTGAATAGCGAGTAGGGAGACTGATGGTGGCTCCCATTCGTTATTCGCCATTCACCATTCGCCGCCTCGCAACCGCCAGCCCCATCAGCACGAAGGCCGACGTGACTTCGGGGCCGCCGACCAGAATTCGTGTCGGGGTCTTCATCTTGTTCCATTCATAGGCACGGAACGGGCCGCGGCGGCCGCCTTCGCCGAGAGCTCTGACGATGCAGTTCAGCGCCGGCGCGAAGGTCTTGGGATCGGCGCCGAGATGGCCGAGCGCGATCAAGGCGAGCGCCGCGTCGAATGCGTTCATCTCGGCGACGAGCATCTCGCCCTGGACATAGCCGAGCACGCGGGCGCGGATGAAATCGAAGGTGCCGTCGGGATCGATCGCGGCCTGGGCGGCCAGCGGCAGCGACAGGAAGGCGGCGTAGCAGCGGCCGAAATAGGCGCTGTAGAGCTCGGGCAGATAGTAGATGTGCGAGCGCGGATTGGCGAAGGCGCCGCTCGCCGCCAGCCGCTTCTGGAAGGCGATGATGCGATGCACGGTGGCGAGCCGCGCCGGCGTCTCCAGAATCTTCCAGCGTTTAAGATTGCGGAAGGACACTTCGAGGATGTCGAGGTTCAGCGTTGGATCGAGATCGTTGCCATAGGGCCGCTCGCCGGCGAGATTGTCGATCCAGGTGGCGACGCCGCCTTCGTAATCGATGTTGTCGTTGAGCGGCACGGTGACGCGCGGCTCATTGACGCCCTCACGCACCTGGTAGCCCACGTAGAAATCGAGCAGGGGCTGGGCGAGGATCGGATCCTCGGAGCCGGCCTGCGTCGCGGCCGAGAACGAACACGCCGTGGTGTCGCAGTCCGGCACGTAGACGCCGAAGCCGAGGTCCTGCTTGATCTGCGCGAAGAAGCGGGAGAAGCGCGGATGCGGCGGCGGTGCGAGCGCGGTGATGACGTCGAAGCGCGTGCCGTCCGTGCCGCTCACCGCCTCGCGGCTGATGTTGATGCAGAAATCGACCATGTCCGCGATCGCGGCCTGCGCGGCGGTGGCGTCCGCGGGCGAGGCGAGGCCGGTCTCGCGATAGGCGAGCAACGCCTCGATGAAGAAGGCGTCGTAATAGGCCGAGCGGTGGCGGATCTGCACCGGCTCCCACATCGGCTCGGCGATGCCCCGCCAGGGCGGATTGATGATGGCGCCTGCGCTCGAGCGCGCGATGAACACGCGCGCCAGGTTGAACAGCAGCGAGGAGTTCTTGTAGCCGCGCGAGTTCAAGCCGGTCAGCGCCATGATCAGCTCGCGCCCGCGCAGGTCCGGGTCGCCGATCAGGTTGAACGCGGCAAAGGTCGGCAGAAAGCCGTTCTGGCGGTAGCTGCGGAGCAGATGATGCGCGCAGTCGCGGATCACGCTGTCGATTTCCGCCAGCGCCGGCGCCACACCGTTGAACGGCATCGGTGGCGGCTTGGGATGGTCGAGCGCGATGGTATCGAGGAGGTCGGCGACGGGACGGCCGACCGCTTCCCAGTCGGGCATGGCATCGTCACGCGCGCGGGTCAGTGCCGTGCGCAGCCGGGTCAGCCTCGCCTCATCGCGCAGGTCGGGCAGACCGGCGCGGCGGAGCAGCGCCCGCAGGGCCGGATTGCCAAGCGCGGTCTTGTAGAATTTTGCCAGATGCGGATCGCCGGTGGCCGGGCCCGCCAGCACGGGATCGCAGACGTCGTAAAGCGAGGGGCCGTCCTTCCGTGCCGTCAGGGCGCGGAAGGCGTGCCCGGCGAAATAATGAAAGCTCATGAATTACCTGGTCGCGCGGGGCCTTGCCGGGGTTCACGGCACGCCGTCCCGGCAGCGCGCCCATGTCTCCGCAAGTGATTGAAAAGTGTCACGAATTCGCGGGGAACACAAATGTGACCAATGTCACGGAAAAATTGGACACAGGAGCTGCCCGATCAGGGCTGAAAAAGGGCTCAAAGGATGACAAAATCCTCATCTGTGACGCTGCCAATTAACCAGCATATTCAGTGCTTTAGCTAAAAAGAAGGGCAATCTATTGCCGTGGGGGCGATATCCGGTTAAGGGTTTGTTTGGTGCGGCGCCGCAAATTGCGCGCAATTCGGGGACACATCCCCGGCCAATCCCTCAAACCTAAAGACGCCATCGCGCTACTCAGACAAGTGCGCGCGCCGCGATGGCTCCTGACAGGAATGAACCGAGATGAATGTAAGGCAGCTCGACATTTCCCGACGCACCATTGCGGTCGCCGCCGCCCTGATCGGCACGGTGTCGCTGGCGATCGGCGCCCACGCTGCCCTCAACATGCGCGCCCTCGATGCCGCCAAGGCGGTCTCGACCGCTGAGGTCACCGGCTCGGTCGGCCACACCTCGCGTCTCGCCCTCGTCATCGGCAATGGTCATTATCCCGACGCCAATGCGCCGCTGTCGCAGTCGATCAACGACGCACGTGCGCTGTCGTCCTCGCTGCGCAAAGGCGGCTTCGACGTTGACATGGTGGAGGACGCCAGCAAGGACGACATGGTCCGCGCCGTCAACCGCCTGAAGTCGAAGATCACGCGCGACAGCGTCGTCATGCTGTTCTTCGGTGGCTACGGCGTGCAAGCCGGCCGCGAGAGCTACATGCTGCCGGTCGATGCCGTGATCTGGAAGGAAAGCGACGTCCGCCGCCACGGCGTGTCGATCGAGAGCGTGCTCGAGATGATGAAGGAGCAGGGCGCCAAGGCCAAGCTCGTCGTCGTCGATGCTTCGCGCCGTAATCCCTATGAGCGCCGCTTCCGCTCATACAGCCACGGGCTGGCGCCGATCAGTGCGCCGGACAACGCGCTGATCCTCTCCTCTGCCTCGCCGGGCAAGGTCGCCGACGACGGCAAGGGCGAGCACAGCGTGCTGGTCAGCGAGCTCCTGAACAACCTCAATGCGCAGGGCAGCGCCGAAATCGTCTTCAACAAGACCCGCGTCGCCATCTCCCGCGCCTCCGAAGGCGACCAGGTCCCGACGGTGTCGTCCTCGCTCCTGGAAGACGTTCAGTTCGACCAGGCTGGCGGCTAGTTCCTCACACCCTGCAAGGTCTCGTGCCCCGGACGCGGCGCATCATGAAATGATGCGCTGCTGAGCGGGGCCCATGCCTTCATGCGGAGCTTTCGGGAGAGATGGGTCCCGGCCCAGCGCAGCAGCGTGCACGCTGCTGCGCGTCCGGGACAAGAGCCCTTCTTACGCGTTTACTTCGTCTCCGCGCTCGCCGTTACCGGGCGAACTGGGTCGCCTTCGCGCAATAGCGCGCCGGCGCGGGCGACGACGATGTCGCCTTCATTGACGCCGTCGCGAATCTCGATATTGCCGCCGGACATCAGCCCGATCTCGACCCGCTTGGTCTCGACGCGGTTGCGGCGGATGATCTGCACCACGGTGCCGGCGGGACTGTACTGCACGGCGGTCAAGGGGACTGCGACATTGCAGCTCTGCCCGGTCTTGATCAGCGCGCGTCCGCTGGAATTCAGCAGCAGCCGCCGCGGCGTCGAGATGCCGATATAGACCATGCCCTGCTGGATGTTCGGCTCGACCGTCGGCCCGATCTTGCGCACCTTGCCGTCGATGTCGCCGGCACCCGCGACGCGCACGGTGGCCGGCTGATTCACCGCGAGCTTCTTCATGTCGGCGGTGGCGACCAGGCCGACGAGGTCATATTCGCTGCGCGCCACGATCGAGAACAGCGCTTCGCCGCGCGCCGAGGCCGGTGCGCCGATCTGTGCCGTCGAAGCGGAGATCACACCCGCGACCGGCGCCGTCACCTGGACTGTACCACCTTCGGGCAAGGCCAGCCGCGCCAGCACCTGGCCGGCGGTGATGGTGTCGCCGGCTTCCGCCAGCACCTCCGTCACCTTCAATCCGGGACGCTCGGGCCGCACCGAGCTTTCCTCGCGCGCGATGATCGTGCCGCTCGCCTCCACGATGTCTGAGAAACAGGACTTTGCCGCCTTCAGCACCGTGACGGCCGGTCCCTTGGGTGCCTCCTCATCGGCGGCGCGGGCCGGGAGAAGGCCAAGAAAAAGGCCAAGCCCCAGTGCGGTGGCCGCTGGAAGCAGGGTTTTGCGAGATTTGCGGGTGCAACGACGCATCGGACCAATCCACGGGATCAAACGCTTCACTCGATAGCAGATGGCGAGGGTCCACACCATGGCGCCCGAGTGGCAGGACGGATCGCCGCAGGTGCAGGTCACGGCAAGCCTTTGATTAGTCGCGGGATTGAAGATCAGGTTCGGCGCCTCGCGCCATCCGTCAGCTAGGGCGTTCGCCGAGCAGCCTACCGGTCGTGCGATTGATCAGGTGCAGGCGCGCGCACGCCGGACACGTCACCGAATCGTGCGTATCCCTGGAATCGGACAGCTCGGCCGTAAGCCGATGCTGAACGTTCATGCCGGTCTGCGGGCATTTGAAGACAATATGACGGTCCATCGCGTGCCGGAATATGACGGCAGCGAGCCGCGACCGAAACTACGGATGATTGCGTAGGTCGGTCGCAACTCCCGCCCTCTTACTGCAGCGCGATGAACTCCACCCAGTTCGGCTTCTTGCCGGTCGGATAGGACTTCAGTTTGGTTAACGCGCCGCTGGTTTGGTCGATCGCATAGACCGACATGCCGTCGGACAATTCGCCGAGGGCGGCGAGATAGCGGCCGGTGGGATCGATGTTGAAGCCGCGCGGCTGCTTCTCCGTCGGCACGGTGCCTACCGTGGTGAGTTTGCCGCTTGCCGGATCAATCTTGTAGGCGGTCAGCGTGCTGGTGGTCCGCTCCGAGGCATAGAGGAAGCGGCCGTCGGGCGTGACATGGATGTCGGCGGCCCAGGGTTTGCCGGTGAAACCTTCGGGGAGCGCCGTAGTCCGCTGGATCTCGCTCCACCCGCCGGACTTGGCGTCATAGCTGAACGCCGCGACGTCGCCGTTCAGTTCGTGGATGAGATAGACGTATTTGCCGTTGGGGTGGAATACGAAGTGCCGGGGACCCGATTTCTCAGGTACCTTGTAGACCGGCGGATCGCTCGGCGTCAGTTCGCCGGTGGTGGCATTGAAGGCGAAGGCCAGCACCTGGTCGGAGCCGAGATTGGTCGCAAACGCAAAGCGATTGTCGGGCGAGGGGATCAAGGCGTGCGCATTGAGCCCGGTCGGGATCACCTGCTTGGGCTCGCCGACGACGCCGGTATCAAGCAGCGGATTGAGCGTGACCTTGTTACCGCCATAGGAAGCGCTGAGCACGAACTTGCCGGTGCGATCGGTCATGACATAGGCCATGCTGTCGGCGAGCGGCCCGTTGCCGATGTGCTTGAGCGTGCCGGTCTTCGGATCGATCGCAAAGCTCACCGCCGAGAACGGCTGCGAGCGCACGCCGGCGATCAGCACGCGGCGATCGGGTGTCACCGCCAGCGGCGTCGAGGAGCCGGGCTTCTCTATGCCGGCGAAAGGCGCGGTCTGCACCGGGCTCATCTCGCCCTTGTCGTCGATGCGGAAGACGGAGATGTCGTTGCTGTCGGCATTGCCGACATAGGCAAATGTGTCGGCCATACCGGCGCGGACTCCGAATTGGGTGGCAAGAATGACGGCGCATGCCGCAAGCGGCAGTCGTTGCAGGATAGTACGGGGGGGCGGTCGAGACATCAGGCTTCCTCCAGCTTTCCAAAATCGCCCTTGCCGTCCGGCATGGCTTTTCTTGGTTGCCGGCGAGGATACAGGGCTCCCTGCCATTCCGCCAAAATCCACGTTGGATCGATCGATGTCGAAATTGTATCGGTCGGGTGTCGCAAAGCCGGCACCGTGACGCGAACCAATGTGGTGTGCATGAATTGAGTCCGGGCAGGCCTCAGAGGAGCTTGGTCATTGCCCCGCGAAAACGATCTTGAGGGTAAGCCCGATATGGGCGGCAAGCATGGCGGCCAGGCCGGCCAGCCTAAATCTCCGCCACGCCCAAAAACCAGCCAGCGCGATGAAGACGCGGTGGCAAAGCATCGGGGCCATCAAACCGAGCAGAGGCCGCCACCGACCAACAAGAGATAGTTCGGCAAGATATTGGCCCCAGGATAATGGCCTTGGGTGCGCTCACAGGCCGCAGCAGAAGAGGAACGGCATCGTCGTTCGGCTGTTCTAGAATTCCTGCTTGCGGCGGGAGGCTTTTGCGGAGGCTGACGTGTTTTGGATTTATTGGGACACCGCCTGGTCGATCATCATCAGCGGCATCATGTTCGCGACCATCGTCGCGCATCCCGACGCTGAGTTCGCGGAAGTGCGCGCGGCAAAACGATCCTGAGGCCTGCACTGCGTCGGGGCCGCGTGTCTCCGTAGTTCTGCGGAGTCAGCGCCGCCGCGCGTCGTTGTTCGATGCGACGGCCTTTGCCCGTATCGAGGTGAACCAAATCTTAGGCGCGCGACGGTAATTTTCCGCATCTTTCATAGGATGCGGCCCGCAATGAAATTGTCTGGCAATCCCTCCATTCGTTCGGTTCTGGGCGCCATCATCGGCATCCTCGGCCTGTTTCTGCTCGCCCAGCTCGCGACCGGACTCTATGGCGCGGTTGAGCGCAACGCCGCGGCGCAAAAGCTCGAGCGCTTTGCGGGCACCGACCAGCAGCTCTTTGCGACCCTGCTCGGCTTTCGCCTGGAGCGCGGCACATTCCTGTCGGCGCTGCTGGCGGAGGGGCCGGCCAACGCCAATGCTGACAATCGCATCGCCAGCAACCGGCAATTGTCGGAAGCCGCCTATAAGAGCGTGCTCGAGCGTCTCGAGGGCGTGACCGATTCCCGTCTCGCCGGTGCCCTGAGCCGGCTGGTCGCAATTCATGACGCGCTCGTGTCGCTTCGGCCCAAGGCGGAAGCCGCCATCCACCAGGCGAAGGCCGAGCGCGTCACGAAGCTCGCCGACGATTTCCGCAAGACCGCGCAGGATTATCTCGACGCGATTCTGGCGCTGACGGGCGAGCTCGAGAATGCGCTGAAGCTGAGCGATCCCGTGGTCGATCATCTCCTGGGCGTGAAGCAGTCGGCCTGGGCCGCGCGCAATTTCGGCGGCCTGATCGCGATCCGCCTGGAAGCCGCGGCGGCCAGTGCAAAACCCTGGAGCGCCGCCGACATGGTCGGCGCCGCCGAGGATACCGGCCGTGCCAAGCAGGCCTGGAGCCAGGTGCTGGATGCAGCCGGCCGCGCCGATGCGCCCGCCAGCCTCACCGACGTTGTCGCGCGCTCGAAGCAGGGCGAAGCCGCGGCCATGGTCGAGCGCCAGCAGGGTTTCATCAAGGCGCTGAGCAACAACCAGACGATCGACATCAAGATCGAGGATCTCTCCAAGCTCAACACCGCCATCCTCAACTCCAGCGTCGAGGCCGGTCAGGTCGCGCTGGCCGAGATGGTCGCGCGTGCCGGGCAGCAGATGAGCTCGGCGAAGTGGAGCCTGGTGTTCAATGGCGCGATGATGCTGGTCGCGCTCGCCATCACCGTGTTCGGCTTCATCCTCGTCAACCGCCGCGTCAGCGTCCCGATCCGGAAGTTGACTCAGGCGATGCGCCGGCTTGCCGAGCGCGACTATGCGATCGAGCTCGCCGGCATCGAGCGCGGCGGTGAGATCGGCGAGATGTCGCGCGCGGTGTCGGTCTTCAAGGAGAACATGATCACGGGTGATCGTCTCGCCGAGGAGCAGGCGGCAGAGCAGGCGCGCAAAGAGCGGCGCCAGCTTGTCGTCGAGCGGCTGATCGGAGAGTTCGAGAAGACCGTCACGGAATCGCTGCATACGCTAGCCTCGGCGTCCGGCGAACTGAACGCCACCGCGCACTCGATGTCGTCAACCGCCGAGCAGGGCTCGTCGAAAGCGGCCTCCGTTGCGTCCCTGTCGGGCGACGCCTCGTCCAATGTCCAGACCGTTGCCGCTGCCACGGAAGAGCTGTCGGCCTCGATCGCCGAGATCAGTCGCCAGGTCGCCGAATCGTCGAGCATTGCCGGGGCCGCCGCGGCGGAAGCTGATCGCACCAATGGCGAGGTCCAGGCGCTGGCGGACGCCGCCCAGCGCATCGGCGATGTCGTTGCGCTGATCACGGGCATTGCCGAGCAGACCAATCTGCTCGCGCTCAACGCCACCATCGAGGCCGCGCGTGCTGGCGAAGCCGGCCGCGGCTTTGCCGTGGTCGCATCCGAGGTGAAGAACCTCGCCACGCAAACCGCGAAGGCGACTGAGGAGATCACCGGGCAGGTCGCCGCAATCCAGGGCGCGACGCGTTCGTCCGTGACTGCGATCCAGTCGATCGGCACCACCATCCAGCGCGTCAACGAGATCGCAGCCGCAATTGCCGCCGCGGTCGAGGAGCAGGGCGCCGCCACGCGCGAGATCGCCCGCAACGTGCAGCAGGCCTCCCAGGGCACTAGGGAAGTCTCGCGCCATATCTCCGGCGTCTCACAGGCCGCCGGCCAGACCGGCGCGGCCGCCGGCGAGGTGCTCGATTCCGCCAAGGTGCTGGCGCGCCTGTCGGAGGATCTGAAACGCGAGGTCGACAGCTTCGTCGAAGATCTCAGGGCAGCGTAGCGCGACTCCGCTCCGCTCTCCGTGCCCCGGATGCTGCGCAGCGCGCCGCCCTTCGCGGCGTGATGCGTTGCTGATCCGGGGACCACACCGAACGGCAAAGCGAGGTCCCGGTTCAGCAGCGCATCACGTCATGCTGCCGGGCATGAAGCAGCGTATCAGCGTGCGGCCGTTGACGTAATACGGCCAGACCATGGTGCGACCGGCGCGGTTCGGCTCGGTGATCACGGTGTCGTCGGGCACCTCCACCCACATACCTTCGAGACGAACGCGGTAATGGCCGTCCCGGGTGTCCCAGTCGGCATCGGCTACCGCGGTGCCGTCGGCGTCCGCGCAGCACGGGCCGCCGCCTTTGCTGTGCAGGCTTTCGAACCAGCCTTTGAGGGGGGAATTCGCAAACCGGCCGTCGTCGCGGCCTTGTACGGGGGCGCCGATCACGGCAAGCGCCACAACGAGAGGGGGTAACCGATAGCCGACAGACATCCTTTCGCCTCTTGGGTTTCGCACGCAAAACAAAACGTCCGGCCCCGAAGGCCCGGTGCGCACGTGATGCATTTTCAGCTGACACCCCCCGGCCGGACTGTTTCGCATCAGCGATTGCGACAACCCACGGGTCGAAGGTTTGATCCTATTTGGGAACGCGCATCATTGCGGCCCTATCGGTCAGAATCTGTGACCGATTGCCGATCGTCCATTTTGTCGACTTGATGCGGGAGCGAATTGAGCGCAGGTTTGCGCCCGTGATTTGTCGTGAAGGGCTTAAGGGGCTTTGGGATTCATGGTGATCGCATCGAGGGCGACAATTGCCGTTTGCTCGTTCCTGCTGGTTGCGGCCGGCGGTACCGCGATCGCTGTCGGCACCGGCGGGCTGTGGCAGGCGTTGCGCGGCGGGGCCGAGGTCAAGGTCGCCGACGGCAAGGCCCAGGTCGAATCCAAGCCGGAAGCCGGGGCGGCGCTCGCGGCGCCGACATTCCTGCCGCCGAGCGCGCCGTCCGTCGCACCGTCAGCGGCGCCCAGCAATGACGTCGCCACCGCGCTCGGCAAAGCGCAGTCCGCGCTCGCCGATCTGCCGGCGCCGACCGCTCCGCCGCCGGCTGCTAGCGAGGAGACCGGGCCGCGTTTCGATGTCGCTCGCGTCGATGATGACGGCGAGGCGGTGATCGCCGGCCGCGCCGCGCCGGGCGCACGCGTCGAGCTGCTGCGCGATGGCGAGAGCCATGCCTCCGCAGTTGCCGATGCGTCCGGCCTGTTCGTGATGACCCCGCCAAAGCTGCCGCCGGGCAGCTACAAGCTCAGCCTGCAATCGACGGCGCCGGACGGCAGCGTGACGAAATCGAGAACCGACGTTCCCGTGACGCTGAACGCGATGGCGCAGCCACCGCGCGCCGCACAAGCGCGTACCGATGTCGCCAAGGTTGCGAAGGACACGCCCACCGGCGAAGCTCCTGTGAAGGAGGCCAGCGCGGCAGCCTCACCGGCCGCCGCGCCGAGCACCGCGCAATCCACTTTGGCACTCGCCGCCGCGCCGTCCGCCGAGAAGGGTCCGTTGCGCTCCAAGGTGGAGACGACGGGTTCGACTAGCTCCAACCGCATCGTCATCCGGGGCGACAGCCTCTGGCAGATCAGCCGCCGCGCCTACGGCGATGGCCTCAGCTACGCCCTGATCTACAACGCCAACCGCGACAAGATCCACAACCCGGACCGGATCTATCCCGGCCAGACATTCGTCTTGCCGCGCAAGGCAAGGTGAGGGGTTCTCGATCCCGCAAATCCTAAGGTGGGTTGCCTGAGCGTGGGAACTTTCTGTTCCAACGCGCGTCATTGACGTTATGACGAGATGCGGCTTGGCGCGAAGGAGGGAGCCAAGGTGACCATCATGTCGAAATCCCGCCTTGGACTCGCGGTGGCCGGCATCGCGCTGATCATTCTCGCGCTGCTGCCTGGCGTCGCCGAGGCCGGCTTCGGCCTGCGGGTCGGCGGTCCTCTCGGCGTCGCGCGTTTTGCGATGGGGCGGATGCTGGGTGTCGCCGGAATTCGCCACATGCGCATGGCCGCGCGGCACAATCGTGCCCGGATGGCCGCGCTGCGCCCGCAGGACCTCCGCCCCGCCGCGGACGCCGTGCGCCCTACCGTTCGCGCCCAGCTCACGGCGGTTGCTGCACTCGCAGGCTGGCGCGGTGGCCGCGCCGGGCAAGGCTGGTGGCAGCACGGCGATGGGACCTATGGCTGGGTCGGCCCCCTGTTCTGGCCGTTTGCTGATGACGACATCACCGATTTCACGATGCGCGGCGACGGCACCGCGCTGTGGGCCTATGGCTACGGCGATATCTATGCCGCAATCTTCGCGCCCTACGCCCCAACCGAGCTCGCCGCCTACACGGCGCCTGGCCGCCGTCACCGCAGGGTCCCCGAGCTCCAACAGCTCTGCGACACCGGCGATGCCGTGGGCCTTCCGATCGATGCGATCCTGCGCACGGTGCAGCCGAACGAGGTCCAGCGCGCCGGCCTCGACGAGCTCGCAAGTGGTTGGGCCTCGGCAGGCGCGACTATCCGCGCCGCCTGCCCGACCGAGGCGGCCGCCAATGCACGCGATCGCTTCGCGCTGATGCAGCGCCGCCTCGAGGCAATGATCAACGCGGTGGATGCGGTCGCGCCGCAGCTTGAAAAATTCTACGGCCTGCTCGACGACGAGCAGAAGTCGCGCCTCAACGCGCTCGGCAAGGAGGGCCGCGGGAACGCCGCCGAGACCAAGCGCAAGGAGATGCAGGCTGCAGCCTGCAGGGCGCCCAGCGAGCCCATGAGCGACGAGCAGGCCCAGCGCCAGTACGAGCAGCTCGCGAAGCAGCAATGGCCGGCCGACGATATCGGGGCCGCGCTGCGGCTCGACGATACCAAGCGCGCCGCGCTGGAGGTGCTGCAAGACACCACCATGGGCACCATGGAAGCCCTATCTCCCTGTGCGCCGCAGAACCTGCACACCCCGCAAGCCCGCCTCAAGGCGGTGAGGGCGCGGCTGGATGCCATGCTCGAGGCGGTGAAGACCGTGGGCGACGCGCTCGACGATTTCGAGTGGGGCCTCTCCGACGAGCAGAAGACGCAGTTCGAGGCGATGGGGCTGAAGCGCGGGGTGTGATCGGATGCTGCGCGCGCAAAAGCCGCGGAGAGCGCGCAAGCGCTCTCCGTATCACAGCTCTCTTGCTCAGCTGAAGAAGTGCCCGCCCGAGGCCAGCGCGTAGGCCTGCCATTGATGATCGAGCACGATCGTCTCATGACTGCCATTGCTCTGGCTGATATCGAGCACGAGGTCGTTGGCGCCGCCGCGATGGGCGGAAACATCGGCGGAATCCTTGACGAGGTCGACCAGCGCCGCCATCGAGTTCACCACCGCGCCGGATCCAGCGCCCTCGCCGGTGTCGAGCACGGTTGCGGGGTGCGTGCCAGTCGAGGCGAATGTGCCGGCCTCGTAGTCGTAGAGCACGAGGCTGTCGCCCTTGCTAAAGTTCAGGTCGAACACCGCGTCGGTGGCGTGCTGGCCAGCCGTCTGGTCGGTGCCGTTGAAGCGGAACTGGTCCGCGCCCCGGCCGCCATAGAGCAGATCGTTGCCGCCGCCGCCATTGAGCACGTCGGAGTGCTGTCCGCCGATAAGGACGTCATTGCCGCCCTTGCCGTCGAGGAAGCTGCCGACCGGGCTGAACAGTCGTGCGACGAGCAGATTGTTGCCATCCGTTCCCTCGACCAGATTGTCCGAAACGACGGTGACGTTGGTGCCCCCGTTGCCGTCGGAGGCGAGCTGGAAATTCAGCCCCGACGCATAGGCATGTGCGTCGAGCTGGAGTGTGATCGTCCCCGCGTTGCCGCCGGTGATGGTGAGCACATTGTCGGCCGATAGCGTCGCATGCGTCGCCTTGCCGATGCCGGCAAGATCGATGGTATCGCCGACGGCAAAGCCTTCGATCGTATTGTCGAGATGGCCGTGGCGGAGCGCTGCCTGGTCGATCTTCAGCGTCTGCGCGCCGTCCTCGAAGGTGATCGCGCCGGTGCCCGCGGCATCCAGCGCCGCGAGCTCCAGCGTGCCGGCATGCAGCGTGGTGCCGCCGCTGTAGCTGTTCGTTTGCGTGAGCACGGTGGTGCCGGCACCGGCCTGGTCGAAGGCGCCGCCGCCGGAGATCACGGCGTTGAACTGGAACAGGTCCGAATGCTCGACGGCGAATTTGCCGTTGTCGGTGACGTTGCCCGTCAGCGAGCCGCCGTCGGCGACCGCAAGTTCCGCGCCATGCGCCACCGTGATGCCGGACGAGAAGCTTTCCGCGTCGGTGACGGACCAGTTGCCGCCTTGTACGTCGAGCACCTCGAAGTTCACCGCATGCGCCAGCGTGCCGGAGCCCGTGCCGAGCAGGTTGAACGTATCGGTGCCGTCGCCACCGTCGATCGTCGCGGTGAAGGTCGACCCCGTGTAGTCATTGAGCACATCGTCGCCGCCGCCAAGCGCGACACTGCCCTCGATCGTGCCGTGATTGGTGATGGTATCGGCGAACGTGTCCGTGATGGAGATCGCTTCGCCATTCCCGCCGTGGATGAGGCCCCAATTCTGGATCGTCGTGGGCGCCCAGCCATTGCCGCCGTTGCTGCCGTTGCTGCCGTTGGGTCCGCCGGCGCCGTCGCTGTCGTTGACGGTGATCGCGCGCTCGAAGCTGGTGATGACGCCGCCGATCTCATTGATGATCGTGCCGCCGCCGATGGTGACGGCCTCCTGGAGATCGACCGTTCCGTCCGACTCGACGACATGCACGCCGGTCGCCTGGATGGTGCCGAAATTGTCGAGCGTCAAAAGGCCGTCCACGTCGATACCGTCGCCGTCCACGGCCTGCGACGGATCGCCGCCGAGATAGCCGCCGGTGCCGACGATCGTGCCGTGATTGGTCACGTACGTCATCGAGAGGCTCGGCGTGTCCATGTTGATGCCGCTACCGAGATGCCCGGTGATCGTGCCCTCGTTGTAGACGGTGATCGGCTGCTCGCCCGTGATGCCGTGGCGGGCGCCGTCGATGGTACCGCCAGCAAAGTTGTTGACGATGCCGCCGCCCGCATTCGACTGGAAATCGATGCCGTCGTTGCCGCTGTCGCCGGCGCCGTTCTGCGCGACGATCGCGCCCCAATTGTTGATCGTGGCGTGCGCGCCGGGCCGGATGGCGTCGGCGTCGGCTGCGCCGATCAGTCCCCCGGCGTAATTGTTGATGGTGACGATCGCGGATTTGAGATTGTCGAAATCGAGCGCCTGGCCGCTGGCGGTGCCGCTGATCGTGCCGCCGCTGTAGCTGCCGGAGACGATGACGCCGGAATTGTTGACGGTGACTGATCCCGCATGGCCGTCGGCGGCGGGAGCGATATCGGTGTTGATGCGAATGCCGTCATTGGTTAGCGACACGAGCTCGGCGCCGCTCGCATTGTTGAAGGTGAGGCTGCTGCCCCGGTGAGCGAATTCTTGCCGGTGTCGATGCCCCGGGTCGTTGCGCTGATGATTCCGAAATTGTCGATTTCGGTCGTGCCGCCGGTCCAGGTGATGTCGGTGGTGTCGGATAGCGTGCCGCCGGCGGCAATCGTGCCGATGTCGCCATTGCCGACGGTTTTCGCTTTCGTGTCTGTCACGCCGCTCGCCACGGTGAACGAAGCCATGATCCCTCCCTGTGTCCCGGAAAAATCGACGCCGGACGGCGTCAGCGCATGATGTTGGTTGCGGCCGCGAGCCGTAGCGGGAGTGCATGACGACGGGATGACGATTGATCAGCCGGCTGTGGACTTCCGACACGAATTGATTTGCCCGGACGCCGGCGGGCGCCAGGGAAGAATGCCCGGCTGCGTCTCCGCACGACACCGCGACGATGTCCTCGCCATGGACGCGATAGTCGTCCGGCAGCTTCAAGGTATCTAGTCGTCGTCCTGGCCTTCGCCAGGACGACCCTGGAGACGATCTGGCGCTCCTCACGGCCGAGGGAGCCGCAATAGCTCACATCCTCCGCCGCGCCGCCGACGCATCCACGACATTGTCGACTTCCTCGCGCCAGCTCAGGATCTCCATTGCGAGCACGGGGTGATTGAAACCCTTGAGCTGGAGATCGTCGAGCGGGCGGGCTTCGACCCATGGCTCGACGATGCCGTAGACGCGCCGCGCGACCACGATCTGGCCGGCCTTGGCCTCGTCGCACAGGCGCGAGGCGAGGTTGGTGACGCTGCCGATCGCGGCATATTCCAGTCGCTGCTCGAAGCCGATCTGGCCGAGCGTGGCATAGCCGAGCGCGACGCCGACGCCGAAGCCGAGCGAATGGCCGCGGTTCTTCCATTTCTCGGTCAGCTTGCCGACCGCATCGCGCATCTCGACCGCCATCTTCACCGCGCGCTTGGTGTGGTCGGCGAATTGAATCGGTGCGTTGAACAGGATCATCACGCCGTCGCCGGCGAAGCGGTCGAGCGTGCCCTCGTAGCGATGGATCAATTCGCCGAGCGCTGCGTGGTATTCCCGCAGCACGTTCATCGCCTCTTCCGGCTCGGTCGCTTCGGTGAATGAAGTGAAGCCGCGCAGATCGCAGAATACGACGGTGACCTCGCGGCGGTGGCTGTCGAGCAGCGCATCGTGGCCGTCCGAGGAGGCGATGAGCTGCGCGACCTGCGGGGCGAGGAAGCGTTCGAGGCGCTTGATGCGGCCGATCTCGCCGAGCTGCTTCTCGACGCGCTCCTCCAGCGAGCGGTTCCAGTTGCGCAGCTGCTCGGTCTGCTCCTGAAGCTTCGCAGCTTGCTGCTGCACCGTCTCATGGGCAGCCGCAAGCTCGCGGCCCTTGTGGTCGACCTCGGTGAAGAGGCGCGCATTGCGCATCGCCAGCTCCGCCTGGTGCGCGAAGGTGCGCATCAATCCGGTGAGGCTGCTTGCGAACTCGCCGCTCGCGCGACGCAAGACCACCAGCGAGCCGAGCGTGCCCTGCTGGTCGACCAATGGCACCACGAGCACGGAATGGAAGCCGGCGTTGACGGCGACGTCGCGCAATGGCTGCCCGGTCGCCTCATCGAGATCGGGAAGCGCGATCGGCTCGCCGCTCCTTGCGGCATCGCTGAGCAGGCTCGCGCCCTCGTCGATGGTGACGTGCGCGCCGTCGGCCGACTTGTCGATGCCATTGGCCTCGACCAGGTTGAACTGGTGTTTCTCGGCATCGTAACCGTAGATCAAGACCGCATCGGCCTGGGTGATCTCGAGCGCGCGCGCTGCGATCGTCGGCAGCACGGCATCGAGATCGAGCGAGGAGGCGACGGCGCGGCCGACCTCTTCCAGCACTTTGAGCTCGTTGATCGACTGTGCGAGGTCGCGCGTGCGCTCTTCAACTTTGGTTTCCAGGCTCGAATAGGTCTCCTGGATCTGGTTCGCCATGCTGTTGAACTGATTTGCCAGTCCCTCCAGCTCGTCGGAGGTGCGCACGTCGATGCGGTGGCTGAAATCGCCCTCGCCAAGCCGATGCGCGCCGGCGCTGAGCGCGGTGATCGGGATGAGCATGCGCCGCGCCAGCAGCGTGCCGGCAAGGATCGCGACCAGCAGGCCCATGCCGATCAGGAGCGCGACCCGCACCAGCTGGTCGCGGATCGGCGTCAGCGCCTGCGCAGTCGGCTGCTCGAACAGCACCGTCCAGCCGAGCTTTGGCACTTCGCTTGTGGCCGTCAGCACCGCGTGGCCGTTGAAGTCGGTGCCGGAGGACGCACCGTCGCGATCGGAGGCGATCGCGGCTGCGACCTGTGGCAGCTTCGAAAGGTCGGCGGCGACTTCGGGCCCCTTCGACGATGTCGCCAGCACCCTGCCATGCGGATCGACCACATAGGCAAACGCAACCTTGCCGACCTGGGCGTCGGACAGGAAGTCGGCGATGAAGCCGAGGTCGACCTCGGCGAGCGTGACGCCGGGCTTGAAGCCGGAATGAGCGACCGAGATCGACATGAACGGCTCCTGGTCGACGAAATGAGCCGGTGCGTAACTGGTGCCGCGGGCGACGGCGTCGGTGAAGCGCATGTCGCGCGCGTAGTCCGTGCTGCTGCCGCTGGAGACCGCGGCGCGCGACACGCGCTGCACCACCTGGCCCTCGCCGTCGAGTTGGGTGAGCCTGCTCACGGCCGAAACCTGGTTCAGGAGCTGGACATAGTCGGCGCGGCGTTTCTCGATGGTGTCCTGCGAGGCGCGCGTCACCCAGCTGATCTGGCGCTCGAGATCGAACATCGATTGCTCGATGCGCTTGGAGACGGCCTGCGCCTTCTCCTCGAGGCCGTCGGTCAGACTTGTCCTGGTGGCGCGATAAGAGATCCAGGTCTCCATCGCGCCATTGACCGCGAGCACGAACACGACGAGGCCGACGAGGGACGCGACATATTTGGCGAACAGGCCCTCGCGGAAAAACCAGGTCTTGTCTTTCGCTCCCGCCATCCAGATCCTCACGCGCCACGGCCGATGCAGGGGCTGCCGGCCGTTCTAGCACAGTTCCGCCTGCACAGCCGCCCAAGCCTGCCGGATATGGGATAAGGCGCTGGCCGAACAGGAGATTAATTGTCGCTGCAACCCAGCTCTTTCCGTTCCCGCCCCCCGTTGCGGGGGAGGGCAGTACCCCGGCAAAGGCTGCCCAAAGGAACACCCGCTGTTGCAAAAACTACCGGTTAAACAACTGACGCAGCACGTCATTCATCGGCTGGCTGTCTTGCTGCTCGGCGGGCGGATTGTCGGGCGGGGTGTTCTGGGCCGGCGGCGTCGGCGAGGCTTGCGGCGCCGGATGCGCCGGCGTTCCGGGCAGGCCGCGGCTGCGGCCGGTGCTGGTCCCGGGGGCGGCGCCGGACAGGCCCTGCTGGATCAGATTGCCGATCGCCTCGCCCAGCGCGCCGCCGAGCGGATTGTTTTGCGACGGCTGGCCTTGAGGATTGGCATTGCCGGCATTGTTTCCGCTTGGCGCAGTGCCGCCGAGACCGAAGCTGCCCAGGATGTTGCCGAGTCCGGCGCCATCGGGACCAAACAGGCCCTTGCCCATTTCGCGCAGCTTTGCGTAGGCCGCCTCCGGATTGTCGAGCACGCCCGCCATGTCCGGATAGATTTTCGGCTGCGACCAGGAGCCCTCGATCATCACGGGAATGCCGAAGCCGACGGGATCGGAGGTGCGGCCCTGGCCCTCGGTGGTCATCACCAGTTTCGGTTCGACGCGAAAACCCATCATCTTGGTGTCGAGCGCGATCGTGCCGGCGCCGGTCACGCGCACCAGCGGGCCGATCAGGTTGAGATCGGTCGTCACCGCCTGGCCCTTGTCGATGCGGAAGGAGGCAGAGAGCTGCGTCAGATCCGTGCTCTGCTCCTGGCTGTCCTGCCAGCCGGACAAGGTGGACGTGGTTAGCGATCGGATCATCTGCGCGACATTGATGCCGCGGATGGCGCCGTCCTGGAAGTTGGCGAACACCGTGCCCTGCATGTTCGCCATCAGCGCGCGCTGGCTGGTGCCTGCGGAGCGCACCGCGATCTTTGCCTGCAGCTTGCCGTCGAGCCGGTCGAAATCGGCGAGCCCCTTGAGCAGCGGCAATGCGCGCACGCCGACGAGGTCGGAATGCATGGCAAAGTTCGGCGCACCGCCGGTCGCATCCAAAATCACCTCGCCGGAGACCTGGCCGCCATAGGCGCCGAGATCGGTCGTGCCGGCCTTCAGCACGCCGCCGGCGAGCTTTGCATCAACCGCGAGAGGCGCAAAACGTGCTTCGCCGATATTGGCCTCGGTCGCCGAGACCCTCATCTGCGCGTCGACATAGTTGAGTCCGGAGACGCTGATCGGCGCATCGCTCCAGGGTTGACCGGCGGCACCGTCGGCGGATTTCGACAGGGGAATGTCGAGCCGCTGGAAGTCGAGATCGAGCTTGAGCAGCGGTTTGCTGGCGATGTCGACCGAGGCCCAGCCGTTGAACGCGCCATCGCCGAGCGTGCCGGTGATGCCGTTGATCATCACGATTGAGCCGTTCAGCCGCGCCTCGGCGTGGCCGCCGAGCTGCGATTGCAGCAGGCTCGGCGCGTCGACGGCGAAGTCGAGCGGAATCGTCTGCCGCTCGACCGGCGCCGTGGGCACCACGGCCTTGATGTCGAACTTGATCCCGTGATCGCCAGCCCGCGCCGTGCCCTTGAAGTTGACCTTGCGATCGGCATTCACGGTCGCGTCCGCATTGATCGCGCTGAGCCGGCTCTCGACACGGTCGCGCGCGACCGAGAACGCCACTTCACCGTCGGTGACCTTGATGCGATCGATGCTGACGTCACCGGCGGCCAGCGGCACCGCCGGCTTCGATGCCGCGGCCGCGTTCGGCATGCGCTCGCGCAGCAGCGGCTGGTAGAGTACGGGATGGGTGACGAGGAGATCGCCGATCCTCGGATGGCCCGACCACACGCTCGCCAGCGACATGTCGGCCTGAACGCTATCGACGGTGAGGCGGTTGATGCCGGTGCGGTCCTTCGGATCCTGGAGCGTGAGGTCGCTCAGCGTCACGTTCAGCGTCGGCCACAGGCTGACCTTCGTGTTGCCGGCGATCGTCAGGCGGTAGCCGGTCGCGCTTTCCACCCGCGAGGTAATCGCCGAGGTCAGGAATCCGGAGGGGACCCCGATCACCAGTAGAAGCGCGATGACGATGATGACGGCGGCGACCGCAGCGCCGGCGAATTTCACTGCTCTCATGTCGACTTTCCAAACGGATAGCGGCGTCGAACCCGGCCGGGCCGATAACCCGTCCGTTGCCCGTCAGTCTATCCCGGGAGGGGAAACCGCTCCAAGCTGCCAAAAATAAACAGGGGGTGCTGCAAAGTTATGTGACTTATGACACACTTCCCTCCGCGGGTTTTCCGCGAAATCTGATGTTGATGGTTCCAAGGGAATTGCCAAGGGTTTGCCAAGGGATTGCCGAGGGGGATTTGCCAGGGGGACTACCAAGAAATCTGAAAAAGGGAATTGCAATGAGCAAACAGGCCGAATTTGCGGTCATTCTGAAAATGAATGCGATGTTCGCCGACCTCGGTGCGGACGAACTTCAGCGCTTGTCCAATCTCTGCCACACCCAGCATCTGGCGAATGGCGAAGTGCTGTTCCAGAAGGGCGACCCCGGCGATGCGCTGTTCGGCGTCCGCCGCGGCCAGGTCCGGATCGAAACCGGTGCCTCCGACGGCAGTCGGCTGACGCTGAATTTCATGGGACCGGGAGACCTGTTCGGCGAGGTCGCCGTGCTCGACGGCCAGGACCGCACCGCGGATGCAACCGCGGGCGAGGCCAGCGAGTTGTTCGTGCTGCGGCGCGAGGACTTCCTCACCTTCCTGGAGCGCGAGCCGAAGGTCGCGATCAAGATCATCATGCTGCTCTGCCAGCGCATCCGCTGGCAGAGCGAGCGCATGGAAGAATCCATGCTCCAGCCTCTGCCGGTGCGGCTTGCCCGCAGGCTCTGCGCGCTCGCCGCCGATTTCGGCTCGGAGGTGCATATTTCGCAGGAGCAGCTCGGCATCTTCGTCGGCGCCGCCCGCGAAAGCGTCAACCGTCAGCTCCAGGCCTGGCGCAAGGAAGCGATCCTCGACCTGCAGCGCGGTCGGATCCTGCTCAAGAACATGCCCAAGCTGACGTCGATCGCGCGGAATGAATAGGGGTAGGTAACACCTACTCCGCGGCCGGATGCACAATGCTCTTCGGCACCGGCGTCGCTTGAGTAGGCGCAGCCGCAGCCGTCGGCGCAGCATGGTGCTCGTCGGCGTCCGTATCGGCGCTGTGCACGATCAGTCGCTTGCCGAAGCGCCAGATCAGCGCGCCGATGTCGTCCATCACCATGAACATCGCGGGCACGAAGACCAGCGACAGCACGGTCGAGAAGATCAGGCCGCCGATCACCGCGAGCGCCATCGGCGAGCGGAACTCGCCGCCGGCGCCGACCGCGAGCGCGCTCGGCATCATGCCGGCGACCATTGCGATCGTGGTCATCACGATCGGGCGGGCGCGCTTCATGCCGGCGTCGATCATGGCTTCGTCGCGCGGCTTGCCCGCGTGGATCGCTTCGATCGCGAATTCGACCAGCATGATCGCGTTCTTGGTCACGATGCCCATCAGCATCAAAATCCCGATCCACACCGGCGTGGTCAGTTGCTTGCCGGTCACGAGCAGCGCCGCGATCGCGCCGCCGATCGACAGCGGCAGCGAGAACAAGATGGTGATCGGCTGCAGGAAGGTGCCGAACAGCAGCACCAGCACGGCGTAGACCATCAACAGGCCGGCGGTGATCGCGGTGGCAAAGCCATCCGACAGCTCGTTCAGGCTTTCGGCGTCGCCGGACGGGCTGACCCTCACGCCCTTCGGCAGGCTCTTCATCACCGGCAGCTCGTAGATCTTCTTGGTGGCATCGCCGAGGGCGGCGTGGCCGACGAGGTCGGCGGCGACGGTCGCCTGGCGTTCCCGGTCATAGCGGTTGATGGTGGTCGGACCCTGGTCGAGCTTGACGTCGGCGATGACCGAGAGTGGCACGCCGCCCTTCTCGCCATGCTCGCCGAGCGGCACCCGCAACTGTTCGAGCGTTTTCAGATTGCCACGCGCGGCATCTTCGAGCTGAACGCGGATCGGCACCAGCCGGTCGCCGACGTCGAACTTCGCGAGCGCAGGTCCGACGTCGCCGATGGTCGCGACGCGGATGGTCTGCGACAGGATTTCGGTCGAGACGCCGAGCCGCGCCGCAAGCTCGGCGCGGGGCTCGATACGCAGCTCGGGCCGTTCGAGCGCGGTTTCCGAGATCACGTCGGAGATGGTCGGGATCCGCTTCATCTGCGTCGCAAGCTCGCTCGCGACGTTGTTGACGATGTTGGCGTCGACGCCGGTGACGACCAGCGAGATTGCGCGCAGGCCGTTCTCGTCGAGGAACCAGAAGCGGATGTCGGGGATGCTCTCGAGCTCCTGGCTGATCGAGGATTCCAGCTCGCGCTGGGTGATCTTGCGGTCGCGCTTCGGTGTATAGTTGATAATCAGGGAGGCGCGCCGGACCTCCTGCGTGCCCGGCGGGACTCGGCCGCCGTCGACGAATATGCTCTTGACCTCGGGCCGCTGGCGCAGGCGCGCGACGATGTCCTCGGTGACCTTCTCGGTATAGGAGAGCTGGGTGCCCGGCGGCAGCTCGATCGCAAGCAGCGATCGTGCGCTGTCCTGCGCCGGCAGGAAGCCCTGCGGCAACAGCGTGATGCTCCAGATCGAGGCAGCGAAAATGCCGAAGCCGATCAGCACGGTGATGAAATAGTGCTTCACCGACCATGCCACGATCTTGTGGTAGGTGCGCAGCACGCGGCCGGGTGGCGGCTCCTGGTGATTGTGATGCTTGAGGAAATAGGCGGCCAGCATCGGGGTGACGAAGCGCGCGGCAAGCAGCGAGAAGAACACCTGTACCGAGACGGTGATGCCGAACTGCTTGAAGAACTGCCCGGCGATGCCGGACATGAAGCTCGCGGGGGCAAAGATCGCGATGATCGTCAACGAGATCGCGATGACCGCGAGCCCGATCTCGTCGGCAGCTTCCAGCGCGGCACGGTAGGGCGACTTGCCCATGTTCATGTGCCGCACGATGTTCTCGATCTCGACGATGGCGTCGTCGACCAGAATACCGGTCGACAGCGTGATGGCGAGGAAGCTGACGAGGTTGAGCGAGAAGCCGAGCAGGTCCATCGCCCAGAAGGCCGGGAAGATCGACAGCGGCAGCGAGATCGCGGCGATGATGGTGGCGCGCAGGTCGCGCAGGAACAGCAGCACGATGATGACGGCAAGGATCGCACCCTCGAACAGGGTCGAGATCGCCGCCTCGTAATTGCCCTTGGTATATTCGACCGAGGTGTCGATCAATTTCAGGTCGACGTCGGGATAGGCGATCTTGAGCGCATCGATGCGCTTCTGCACGGCGGCGGCCACCACCACGTCGCTGGCGCCCTTGGAGCGCTTGATGCCGAGGGCGACGACCGGCTCGCCGTTGAAGCGGGCGAAGGTGCGGCGGTCGGCGATGGTGTCGGTGACGGTGCCGAGATCGTCGAGCCGGACCTCGCCGCCGCCGAACAGCGGGATCATGGTGCCGGCCAGATCGCTCAGCGTCTTGGCGCCGGCCAGTGTCCGGATCGCCTGGTCGTTCTTGCCGATCTCGGCGCGGCCACCGGCGACGTCGACATTGGTGCCGCGCAGGCTCTGGCTGACATTGACGGCCGTCAGCCCCATGGCCTGTAACCGGTCGGGATCGAGCGAGACCAGAATCTCGCGCTCGACACCGCCGATGCGCTCGACCTGGGCGACGCCGCGCACGCCCTGCAGCGCGCGTTTGACCACGTCGTCGACGAAATAGGAGAGCTGTTCTGGTGTCTTGCCGGGCGAGATCGCGGCATAGGTGACGATCGGCAGGCCGATGACGTCGACGCGCTGGATCAAGGGCTCGGTGACGTTCTGCGGCAGGTTGGAGCGCACCCGCGTGACCGCGTCCTTGACGTCGTTCAGCGCGCGGTCGGTGTTGGTTTCGAGCGCGAACTGGATCGTGGTCACCGACAGGCCGTCGGTGATCTGCGAAGTGATGTGTCGCACGCCCTCGACGCCGGAGACCGCGTCTTCAACCGTCTTCGTGACCTGGGATTCAAGCTCGGCGGGAGCTGCGCCGAATTGCGACACCGCGACCGAGATCACGGGGATGTCGGCCGAAGGCAATCGCGTCACCGCGAGCTTGGTGAAGGACACCCAGCCCAGGATCAGGAGAATGATGGAGAAGACGACCGACGGCAGCGGATTGCGGATCGACCATGCCGAGATATTGAGAGCCATCAGCGTACTCGCGATCGATCGAGTTCATCGGCGAAGACGGTCTTGATCTGGTCGCCGTCATGGAGCGAAGAGCCGGCGTCGGCCACGACGATTTCGCCGACGTCGAGACCTTCCAGGATTTCCGTTGCGGTGTCGGACGTCAGCCCGACCCGCACCCGTCGCGTCTCGACCGTGTTCCCTTTGACCACCTGGACGGTGAGATGGTCAATGGCGGTTTTGGGAACCGCAACGCCGCAGCTCCGCTTGGCGTCGATGGAGGCGCGGGCGAACATGCCGACCCTCAGTGACGGATTGTTGGCAACGCTGATCCGGACGTGGCCGAGCTGCGTGGCGCGGTCGATCTCGGGTGAGACCAGCCGGACGCGCCCGATCAGGTCGGGAGCATCGTCCCTGCTGATCCGCACCGTGGCGCCGGGATTGAGCTTGGTCATATGCACGGCCGGCACCTGCGCATCGAGCTCGATCTCACCGCCCACGGCAATGCGGAACATCGGACCCGCCTGCGGCGAGGCCGGGGCACCGACGACGGTGCGGACTTCGGTGACGAGGCCCGCGGCAGGCGCCTTGAGCGAGATCGGTCCTTGCGGTCCCGGCCGTGCCGGCTGTCCTGGCATCTGCGGGGGCGGGCTCAATCGCGCCAGTTCCTGGTTCTCAGTGACCGTGGCGCCTTCGGCGACGAAGAGGTCGGTGACGCGCGACCCTTCCTGGTCGACGGTCACCACGGCCTCGCGGCGCGGCACGAAAAAGCCGGTCACGCGCACCAGATCGGAAAAGCAGGCATTGGTCGATTTCGTCACGACCACGACGGCGTCTCCGGGTGTTTCCTTCACCTCCGGGCGATGGCGGTTCTCGAACCAGTAATAGCCGACGCCGAGCACAACGATGAACGCCGCGGTTCCCGCGGGCTTGATATATTCGGTGATGTTCATCGCCGGATCATCCTGGCCTGGCTCGCTGTCGCCGGCTCGCGGCCTGCCACTGAAAGAGTTTCCCCGAAACGAAGCTGCGTCCCGCAAGGCTGCGGGACGCGCGTCGGACGCACGAACTTACACCACACGACCGGTCACTTGCACAACGTGTCGGGGTTATTTGGCCGCAGTAGTCTTGTTTTCCATATTGACGACCTGCACCCGGCGATTGACCTCCGCCATCGGCTGGCTCGGATCCTTCAGCTTGCTCTTGCCATAGCCGACGGTGACGAGATCACCTGCGGAAATGCTGTACTTGTCGATGAGGTAGCGCTTGATCGCGTCCGCGCGGCGCTCCGACAGGTCCTGGTTATAGGCCTCGCCGCCGGCGGCGTCGGTGTGGCCGGCGACGACGAAGGTCGAGCCCTTGAGGTCGGGATTGGTCAGCGCGCGGCCGAGCGCCTGCACGGATGGCATCGACTTGGCACTGATGTTGGCTGAGTTGTAGTCGAAGGTGATCTCGAGATCGATATTCGGCTTGTCCTTGGCGGCGGTTGCGATTTCCTCGCGTTCGGCCACTGAGAGCGAGCGCGTGGCGCGGCCCCGCACGCTCTGGAGCAATTTGGTCTCGGCGGCGCTCGGCGCTGGATCGGTGGTTTGCGGTCCGATCGAGAGGCCACGGGTCAGGGGCTTCTTCGGCGGCGCCAGCGCCCGGACGATCTGGTCCTCGGTGACGTTGTTATTGGTGTCCTTGTCGTCGCCAGCGAATGCGCTCGATAGCGGCAGCGTCAGTGCGGCGCCGATCGTGAGGATCGAGAGGATCGCGGTCACACCCTTTGCAGCCAATCTCATTGCCAGTCCCTCCTGCAAAAAATTCCTGCAACGAGCCCGGAAGAGCCCTTGCGGCATCCTTCCCTTGGTCTCCGCGGGGCTCTCGGGGGTTCGAGGCCGCGCCTCGAATCTCAAAAAAATATCAACGGACTCCGTAGCTTGCAAACTCCTGGACGATGTTCGGATCCATCGCCTTGGCGTTCGCAATGTCCAGCGCGCCTTCTGGGGCCGAGCCGTTGCGCTGCTTGGCAAGGCCCCGTCCATAAAGCGATGAGGTCAGGCGCGGGTTGATCTTCAGCGCCGCATCGAAATCCGCGATGGCGTTCTTCACCGCGCCGGATTTCAGGTTGACCAGGCCCCGGCTGTCGAGCGCATCGACGAAGTTCGGGCGCAGCCGCAGGGCCTCGTTGCAATCCTTCAGCGCGCCCTGGAGGTCGCCGATCACGGTGCGGGTCCAGCAACGGTTGTTCAGGGCCTCGACGTCCTTGGGATTGATCCGGATCGTATCGTCGAAATCCTTGATCGCAAGGTTATAGGCGCCCTTGCTGGCATAGACCTGGCCCCGCCGGTACAGCGCGTTCACGTCGTCGGGGTTGGCCGCAATCTTGGCGGTCAGGCCCTTGATGGTCGGATCGTCGGCCAGCGTGGCCTGGCTCGGTCCGGTGTCGCCGGTATTGGGGCTGGTGCCGGCGTCGGCCGGCTTCGCCGGCGGCTGCGGCGGGGGAATAGCCGCCTCAACCTGCGGCTTCGGTGACGGCGCAGGAGCCGGCGCGGGAGCGGGAGGCGGAGCGACATTTGCTTCGACCTGCGGCTTCGGCGGGGCGGGCGGTGCCGGGGCAGCGGGAGTTTGTGCCGGAGTTTGTGCAGGCGTCGGCGCAGGCGGCGGGTTGTTGGCAACCACCGGCGGCGTGGGCGCGGGTGGGTTCGGCGGCTGCGCCGTGGCGGTCGGCCGCGATCCGCCGGCGCCGGGAATGAAGGAGAAATCCTCGGCCAGCGAGGACGAGATCCACGGCACCTGCTCGTTGCGCGAGGCACGGGTGACGCCCATCTTGGTGCGGTTCAGCGTTTCCTCCGCCATCAGGTCGGGGACGCGGATTTCCTTCAAAAGCTCCTGGACGAACAGGCTGCGGTCACCACCGGCATCCGAGGTCACCGAGCTCAACGCCGCCGAATACATCACCAGCGTGCCGTTCGGCGCGATCACGGGGGCGAGGCCCGCGGAGAAGCTGCGGAACCGACGCTCGAACGGGTTGCGCCGGGAGGCATCGATCAGCGCGATCTTGACGCCCGCGCCGCGGGTGTTGATCTCGCCGAGCACGGTCTCGATGCTGAAGCCGTCGCGGCGCACGTCGGACTCGGTCCAGATCTGGGCGTCGACCGGGATCATGTAGCTCTGGCGTGCCGACTGGATGCCGAAGCCACTGTAGAACACCAGCACGACCGCGCCGGGCTTGACCTTGCCATAGAGCTTGTCGAAGGCGCGGCGCATGCCGTCGCCGGTCAGGTTCTCGCCGACATCGACGGTAAATCCGTCATGCTTGAGCTCGTCGGCGACGTCGCGTGCGTCGTTGATCGGCTCCTTCAGCGGGCTGTCGGCATCCGGGTATTTGGCATTGCCGATGACCAGCGCATAGCGGTCGCCGGCGGCAAAGGATGGCGCGGTCAGGACGACCCAGAACATCGGGAGCAGAAGCGAAAGAAAGCGAATCTTCATAACGAGCGCGGTCCAGCCAAAAAGGCGCCGTTCGCAAGCTTTGCGCCGCGGCGACCTTAACTTACGCAATTTGCATTATCAAACCGGGGGGTGGGGGCGTCAACCGCTTGGAGACACGGCATTATCGCGACAATTGACCGCGACGCTGGGGAAAGATGGAGGGGCCAAAGCGGCTGTCACGGCATTGCTCGATCGGAGGGGGAGGGTCCGGCGGATATATCTCTTAGCGCAGCCATCGCGACAAAAATGTGATCGGTCTCACATCTCGGCCGCACGCGAGGCGCGTTTGACCTTTGCGTCCGGCGGTGGCTTGGTGATCTTCAGGCTCCCCTCAACGAAAAAAGTGCAACCATGGGAAACCTCTACGAAGTCTACGCGCTGCGCTACGCGACGATGTCGCCCCGCACCCCCCACATGAACTTCCTGTCGCCGGACCCGCATGAGAGCGCCGCGCAGGATCTTGACTATTTCGTCTGGCTGATCCGAGGGCAGGGCCGCGACATCCTCGTCGATACCGGCTTCAACGCCGAGGAAGCGTCCTTGCGCGCCCGCAAGCTGACGCTCAATCCGGTCGACGCGCTGGAGCGCTTTGGCGTCAAGGCATCAGCCATTGCCGACATCATCGTGACGCATCTGCATTACGACCACGCCGGCAATCTCGATCGCTTCCCGAACGCGCGCTTCCATCTGCAGGAGCGCGAGATGGCTTACGCGACAGGCCGCTGCATATGCAACGGCTTATTGCGACATCCGTTCTCGGTCGAGCACGTCACGCAGATGGTGCGCCATGTCTATGGCGAGCGCGTCACGTTCTATGCGGGCGATGGCGAGGTCGCGCCCGGCGTGACCGTGCACCGCGTTGGCGGCCATTCCGACGGCTTGCAGGTCGTCAGGGTCGAGACGGCGCGCGGGCCTGTGGTGCTCGCCTCCGACGCCGCGCATTACTACGCCAATCTGCAGCGGCGCAGCCCGTTCCCGATCGTCTACAATGTCGGCGACATGGCCGCAGGCTGGGAAACGATCGAGCGCCTCGCCGGTCATCCAGATCGCTTCATCCCCGGACATGATCCACTCGTCACCGAGCTCTATCCGCGCGCCAGCGACAAGGTCGATGCCTGGGCGCTGCATCTGCCGCCGACGCGGTCGTTTGTGAAGTGATGTATCTCCGTCATTCCGGGGCTCGCGACTTCGTCGCGCCCCGGAATGAAGAGGTGAGGGAGCGAAACCCCGCTCTCAATCCCCCATCCTGAGGAGGCCGCGCAGCGGCCGTCACGAAGGATGCGGGCCCCAGTTGGGGTTGCAAGCGTAAGTTGTGTAAATCGGTCGAGTATAATACGGTACTGCCATGCGTGCGGACTTAGAGAAGGCGATGATGGCGCCGAACGATGATTGCGCAGTGTCGTCGCGCGTGAGTCGACTATGGGGCTAGTCATCCTTACAGGTGCATCGGGCTCGGGCAAGACGACGATTGCAGACAGGATACAGCAGCAACATCCCGAACTGGCTCGCGTGTTCCTGTTCGATAGCATTGGTGTGCCGTCACCAGAGGAACGGTTAGCGGGGTGGGGGTCCGGAGGCGGTTGGCAGCGCGCGATGACCATTGAGTGGCTGGTTCGGATCGCGAACGAACCTGACGCTCATCCTATCCTGTTTGAAGGCCAGATGCGCCTGTCGTTCATAAAGGAGGGGCTGGCAATTGCTGGAATTGCGCGGGCTCGCATAGTGCTGGTGCATTGTGACGATGCGACCCGAACGCATCGCCTTTGTAGCGAGCGCAACCAACCGGATTTGGCCAATGCAGAGATGATGAATTGGGCAAAATTTCTTCGACGCGAGGCCGAGGCGGGCGGATTCGAATTGTTGGACACATCGAAGATTTCGATCGAAGAGAGCGTTAGTTACGTTTGCGAGCGTCTGGGAAATTGACAATGCGGCGGGGGCAAAAGCGCCGGGATCGTTGCGGACGAACCGGGTTCGCTCACGGACAGCAGATCTCAGCGAGGTGCCGAGCGATTTCGCCCATGCTTACGAGTACTAATACGCCTGCTTGGCATCCGCCTCTTCGCTGGTCTGGATCAGATCCAGACTCTGCTCGATCTTGCCGAGCAGCGCCGACAATTGCTTGCGCTCTTGCGTGGAAAGGCAGCTGAGGATTTCGTCCTCCCGCCGCAACAATTGCGGGAACAGCTCTTCATAGAGCGCGCGACCCTTCTTCGTGAGCTGCAGGCGGAATTCGCGGCGGTCGGCTTCGTTCTCGACGCGCTCGATCAGGGCGTCATGCAGCAGCGCAGTGACCGCGCGGCTGATCGTGGATTTGTGCGTGCGGGTGCATTGCGAGATGAACTGCGCGCTACAGGCGTCGTTGCGGAAGCCCAGCGTGGCAAGCACGCGCCAGGCCGGAATGTCGAGCCCGTGCTGCTCCTGGTACTCGACCGCAAGCGCGGAGCTCACCTCCGCCGCCAGCCGGTTGAGGCGGAACGGCACGAACTTGAACAGATCGAGCCGCGCCTTGGGCTTCGGCGATGCCTCTTCCGCTTCCTTCGCCTTCAGCGCGGTATCGCCCAATGTCCTCGTCAAAAATCGCTCCGAATGCCAGTTGACGGACGGCGGTCGCCGGTCCAAGATAGTTGCACGTGAGACTATCTAGCAGATAAGTCCCCTCCTGACCAGAGCGAAAGGTTAGCGCATGGCGCAGGCAAAAACCCAGTTCGGCTATCGCCGCCACCCCGACCAGGATCGCCCCGACCAGACTCCGGCCGAGCACGCGACCGTGGTCGTGGGTGCCGGGCCGGTTGGGCTGTCGCTTGCGATCGATCTGGCGCAGCGCGGCCAGCGCGTGGTGCTGCTGGATGACGCGGATCGCATCGGCGAGGGCTCGCGTGCGATCTGCTTTTCAAAACGCTCGCTGGAATATTGGGATCGGCTCGGCGTCGGCGACCGCATGGTCGAGAAGGGCGTGGTGTGGAGCGTCGGCAGGATCTTCCACGGCGAGTCCCAGCTCTACCAGTTCAACCTCTTGCCGGAGGAGGGGCACAAGCGGCCCGCCTTCATCAACCTCCAGCAATATTACGCCGAAGCCTATCTCGTCGATCGCATTAGGGATCTGTCGGAGATCGACCTGCGCTGGCGCAACAAGGTGACGGCGCTCGAGCAGCGCAACGATTCCGCCGTGCTGACGATCGAGACGCCCGAAGGCGCCTATCGCATCTCCGCGCAGTACGTCGTCGCCTGCGACGGCGCGCGCTCCTCGCTGCGGCAGATGGTCGGTGCGGAATTCGCCGGCCAGGTGTTCGAGGATCAATTCCTGATCGCCGACGTCAAGATGACCGCAGAATTCCCGACCGAACGCTGGTTCTGGTTCGATCCGCCGTTTCATGCCGGGCGCTCGGCGCTCTTGCACAAGCAGCCTGACGACGTCTGGCGCATCGACCTCCAGCTCAATCGCTATGCCGACCCCAGCGTCGAGAAGAAGCCGGAAAACGTGCGGCCGCGGATTGCGCGCATGCTTGGGCACGACCAGTTCGATTTCGAATGGATCTCGCTTTACAAATTCCAGTGCCGGCGTATGGATCGCTTCATCCATGGCCGCGTGATCTTCGCCGGCGACTCCGCGCACCAGGTCTCGCCCTTCGGCGCGCGCGGCGCCAATTCGGGGCTTGAGGACGCAGAGAATCTGTCCTGGAAGCTCGATCGGGTGCTGCGCGGCCAATCGCCGGTGACCTTGCTCGAGAGCTACCACGTCGAACGCAGCATGGCGGCGGACGAGAACATCCGCGAATCGACCCGCTCGACGGATTTCATGGCGCCGAACTCGCATCAGGAGGCGCGGCTGCGCAAGGCGGTGCTGTCGCTGGCGAAGGAAACCGAGTTCGGCAAGCGCATGGTCAATGGCGGTCGGCTCTCGGTGCCTTGCAGCTATGACTCGCCGCTGTCCTCCGCCGACGCGGAGCCGTGGAGCGGTGGTCCGCGTCCCGGCTGTTCCATGCTGGATGCGCCGATCACGACGCGTGCGGGCGAGGGCGCGTATCTGACCGATATGTTCCGCAAGGGTGGAACGGGATTTGCCGTGCTCGGGTTTGGCAATGATGCGGCCATCGAGCTGCCCGACGGCTTGAAGGACATCCGTATCGGCCGCGAGAACGGACTGATCGACCCCGACGGGCTCTTGGCGAAGCGCTACGACGCCGAGCCTGACACGGCCTATCTGCTGCGGCCCGACGGCTACGTCGCAGCGCGATTCCGCCATCCAACGCAAGCGAAAATCGCAGCGGCATTGTCGCGCGCTCAAGGCTTGAATTGAAGGTTTTGCGAATGGCTCTCTCCACCAGCTCGAACTTCGCGCGGCCTGATGACGCCTTCCGCGCCATCGTCGAGGCGCATCGCGGTCTGACGGAGGAGCAGAGTGCAGACTTTGATGCCGCTCTGGTCCTGATCCTCGCCAACCATATCGGCGACATCGAGGTGCTCAAGGAAGCGATCGTGCTCGCCAGGCGCCGCATGGTCGATGGCCAGCAGCAGCAACAGCAACAACAATAACCGTGCAAGGAACGAACTGATGGCGAAGAACTTCGCATCCACCGGCGATCTCGCGGAGAAGAAGGTCACCTTCTCCGAGATCGGTCCCGATCTCTATGCCTTCACCGCCGAGGGCGATCCGAACTCCGCCGTCATCGTCGGTGAGGACGGCTGTCTGGTGTTCGACGCGCAGGCAACGCCGGCGATGGCGAACAAGGTGATCGAGCGCGTGCGCACGGTCACCGACAAGCCGATCAAATACGTCGTGCTGTCGCATTATCACGCCGTGCGCGTGCTCGGCGCATCCGCCTACAAGGCGCAAGGTATCGTCGCCTCACAGGAGACCTATCGGCTGATCGAGGAGCGCGGCAAGCAGGACTGGGATTCCGAGTATGGTCGATTTCCTCGTCTATTCCAGGATGCGCAGAGCATTCCCGGGCTGACCTGGCCGACGCTCACCTTCGAAGGCGAGATGTCGCTCTATCTCGGCAAGCGCGAGGTGCGGCTGCTGCAGCTCGGGGCCGGCCATACCTCCGGCGACATCGTCGCCTGGGTGCCGGATGCCGAGGTGATGTTCTCCGGCGATCTCATCGAATACCACTCGGCCTGTTATTGCGGCGACGCGCATTTGCGCGAATGGCCGCTGACGCTGACCGAGATCCGCAACTTCAATCCCAAGGCGATCGCGCCGGGCCGCGGCGATGCGCTGAAAGGCACCACCACCGCGCGCGAAGCGATCGCGATGACACGCGACTTCGTCACCACGCTCTATGGCGCGGCGGAAATCTCCGTCGCCAAGGGCCGCACGCTGAAGGAGACGATGGCGGCAGCGCGCGAGGTGATGGATCCCAAGTTTTCGAGCTTTGCCATCTACGAGCACTGCCTGCCGTTCAACGTGTCGCGCGCCTTTGACGAGGCGTCCGGGATCGACGACCCCGTGATCTGGACCGACAAGCGCGACCAGGAGATGTGGGCTGCCTTGCAAGGAGGAGGATAGTCATGAACGTCAATACCTCGCCTGACCAGATCGTTCGCAGCACGGCCCAGGTCACGCCGGGCTACATGTCCGGCTTCGGCAACAGCTTTGAAACGGAGGCGCTGCCGGGCGCGCTGCCGATGGGGCGCAACTCGCCGCAGCGCTGCGCCTATGGGCTCTACGCCGAGCAATTGTCAGGCTCGCCCTTCACCGCGCCGCGCGGCACCAATGAGCGCTCCTGGCTCTATCGCATCCGCCCGTCAGTCAAGCATTCGGGACGCTTTGAGAAAGTCGACGCCGGACTGTGGCGCTCGGCGCCGTGTCATGAATACGACCTGCCGATCGCGCAATTGCGCTGGGACCCGACGCCGATCCCGCAGGAGGAGGTGACGTTCCTTGGGGGCGTGCAGACCATGACGACAGCCGGCGACGTCAATACGCAGGCCGGCATGGCCGCGCACGTCTACCTCATCACCAAATCGATGGTGGACCAGCATTTCTACAATGCCGACGGCGAGCTGATGTTCGTGCTCCAGCAGGGCAATCTTCGTCTCGTCACCGAGTTCGGCCGCATCGACGCCGAGCCCGGCGAGATCGTGGTGATCCCGCGCGGCGTAAAATTCCGCGTGGAGATTCCGAACGGTCCGGCCCGCGGGTACCTCTGCGAAAACTATGGCGGCGCCTTCACGCTGCCCGAGCGTGGGCCGATCGGCGCCAATTGCCTTGCCAATGCGCGCGACTTCCTGACGCCGGTCGCCTGCTACGAAGACAAGGACACGCCGACCGAGCTCTACGTCAAATGGGGCGGCTCGCTGTTCAAGACGCAGCTAGCCCATTCGCCGATCGACGTGGTCGCCTGGCACGGCAATTACGCGCCGTACAAATACGATTTGCGCACCTTCTCGCCGGTCGGCGCGATCGCCTTCGACCATCCCGATCCCTCGATCTTCACGGTGCTGACCTCGCCGTCGGAGACGGCGGGCACGGCGAATATCGACTTCGTCATCTTTCCGGAACGCTGGATGGTCGCGGACAACACCTTCCGGCCGCCCTGGTATCACATGAACATCATGAGCGAGTTCATGGGGCTGGTGTACGGCGTCTACGATGCCAAGCCGCAAGGGTTTGTGCCGGGCGGTATCTCGCTCCACAATTGCATGCTGCCGCACGGCCCCGACCGCGACGCCTTCGATCACGCCAGCAACGGCGAGCTCAAGCCGGTCAAGCTCACCGGCACGCTCGCCTTCATGTTCGAGACCCGCTACCCCCAGCGCGTCACCGCGCATGCCGCGAAGTCGTCGATGTTGCAGGACGATTATGCCGATTGCTGGAAAGGCCTGGAGAAGCGCTTCGATCCGAACAGGCTGTGATGATTTGTTTTGCTCGTCATCGCCGGGCTTGACCCGGCGATCCATCACTCTTCGAGGTGATGGATGCCCGGGTCAAGCCCGGGCACGACGATTTTCCGATTGGAGAAATGAGTGCCCCACCCCAACGACCCCAGCCTCCGCTCCTTCATCGACGTCGATCCCTCCTCCGACTTCCCGATCCAGAACCTCCCCTATGGTGTGTTCTCGACCGCGGCCTATCCGGCGCCGCGCGTCGGCGTTGCGATCGGCGACTACGTGCTCGACCTCTGGGAGCTCGAGCAGGACTCCCGCCTGGATGTCGGCCCGCTCGGCGTGTTCTCGGCGCCGTCGCTCAATCCGTTCATGGCGCTGGGGCCAAAAGTCTGGGCAAAGACGCGGGCGCGGATCAGTGAGCTGCTCCGCCACGACCATCCGGAGCTGCGCGACAACGAGGAGCTGCGCAAGCAGGCTCTGCTGCCGATGCGCGACGTGCGGCTGCATCTGCCATTCGCGGTTTCCGGCTACACCGATTTCTACTCGTCGAAGGAGCACGCCACCAATGTCGGCGTGATGTTCCGCGGCAAGGACAACGCGCTGCAGCCGAACTGGCTCTACATGCCGATCGGCTATAACGGACGCGCCTCGACCGTCGTCGTCAGCGGCACCAAGGTGAGGCGGCCGCGGGGGCAGTTGAAGCCGCCGAATGTCGAGGTACCGAGCTTCGCAGCCTGCAAGCGGCTCGATTTCGAACTGGAGATGGGCGTCGTCATCGGACAGCCGTCGCCGATGGGCGGCATGCTCAGCGAGCAACAGGCCGAGGAGATGATTTTCGGCTTCGTGCTGCTCAACGACTGGAGCGCCCGCGACATCCAGCAATGGGAATATGTGCCGCTCGGCCCGTTCCTCGCAAAGGCCTTCGCGACCTCGATCAGCCCGTGGGTGGTGACGCGCGAGGCGCTGGAGCCGTTCCGCACTAAAGGTCCCGAGCAGAGCCCGGCGCCACTCGATTATCTCGCGCAAGCCCGGCCGCAGAACTATGATGTCGAGCTCGACGTCTCCTTGCGCGCCGCCGGCACGAACGCGCCCGCCAGCATCAGCCGCACCAATTTCAAGTACATGTACTGGTCCTCGGTCCAGCAATTGATGCACCACGCCTCCTCAGGCTGCGCGATGAATGTCGGCGATCTCCTGGGGAGCGGCACGATATCAGGGCCGGAGAAGAACCAGCGCGGCAGCCTGCTGGAGATTTCCTGGAATGGCACCGAGCCCGTGGAATTGCCCGGCGGCACCAAACGTTCGTTCCTGGAGGATGGCGACAGCCTCGTGATGCGCGGCTGGTGCCAGGGCGACGGCTACCGCGTCGGCTTCGGCGAGGTCGAGGGGACGATTCTTCCGGCGGAATAGGACGGCGCCACGAATTGTAGGGTGGGCAAAGGCGCGCTCTTCGCGCGCCGTGCCCACCACGTCTGCTGCATTCGCGGAGAGATGGTGGGCACGGCGCTGACGCGCCTTTGCCCACCCTACGAGTTCAGCGCTCCGCCGGCGGTACGCCGCGAATCCTTGCGCAATGCGCCGCGACATCCTCCGGGCTGTACTTCAAATGCACCCGCTTGTCTGACGGCACGTGCTTGGCCACGCACACGCCCGGCCGCCATTCCTTGGCGGGCCGGATCGGGCGCGGCGTGAAACCACCGCCGCAGTTCGGACAGACATTGAAGAGTTTCGTCTCCACGCAGTCTGCACAGAACGTGCATTCATACGAGCAGATCCGCGCGTTCGCAGCATTCGGCGGCAGGTCGCAGTCGCAATATTCGCAGTTCGGCCGAAGCTGCAGGGCCATGACGCAATCTCCCGGAGCATGATCCGCAAAAGTGTGCAGCGGTTTTCCGAAAAGATCATGCTCAAACAATTAGGTCGGCATCGATCATCGCAGATCGCGCACCATGCGCGAATGCCGCATTTCCCTCGATTTCAGCCAGGTGCGAGCCCTTTCAACGGCAGCCGCGAGCTTTCCTTCAGGCGGTCGAGCACGATCGAGGAGCGCACATGCGCCACGCTCTGGTGCGGCATCAGCACGTCGTTGACGAGGTTGGAGAGGCCCTTGAGATCGCGCAGCACGGCCTTCAGCACATAGTCGGCATCGCCGGTGAGTGAATAGGCCTCCTGGATCTCGTCGATGCGGCCGACGAGGGTGCGGAATCGCTTGGCATTGTCGGGCGAGTGCGTCGCCAGCGTCACCTGGATGAAGGCGACGACGCCGAAGCCGAGCGCCTCGCTGGAGAGGTCGGCATGATAGCCCGCGATCACCTTCTCCTCCTCGAGCCGCATGCGCCGCCGCGAGCATTGCGAGGCCGAGAGGGCCGCGAGATCGGCGAGCTCCTGGTTGGTGAGGCGGCCGTCGTCCTGCAGCGCGGTCAGGATCTTGAGATCGAAGGCATCTATCTGGATCATGCGTCATTTGTCCATTTCATGCACAAACCGTGCATACAATACCGGAAATGGGTCCCGTTTGCACGCCCATTGCGCGCCCCATGAAGGATAGTTCAGGCGAACAATCCGGGAGAGATCGCCAATGGGTCCGTTTCCGCACGATGCACCGCCCGCCACCATCAGCGCCGACAATCCGATGGGCACCGACGGGTTCGAATTCGTCGAATATGCCCATCCCAATCCGCAAGAGCTGCACGCGCTGTTCAAGCTGATGGGCTTTGCGCCCGTCGCGCGCCACAAGACCAAGACAATCACGGTCTATCGCCAGGGCGACATCAACTACCTCGTCAACGAGCAGCCCGGCACGCATGGCTTCGATTTCGTCGCCGCGCACGGGCCGTGCGCACCGTCGATGGCGTTCCGCGTGGTCGATGCGCAAGCGGCCTACGACCGCGCGATCGCGCTCGGTGCCGAGCCGGCGGACGTCACGTCCGCGCAGAAGACGCTGGATGTGCCCGCGATCAAGGGCATCGGCGGCAGCCTGCTGTATCTCGTCGATCGCTATGGCGCGAAGGGCTCGGCCTATGATTCCGAGTTCGAATGGCTTGGCGCGCGCGATCCGCGGCCCCATGGGGCCGGCCTGTTCTATCTCGACCATCTCACCCACAACGTCCATCGCGGCCGCATGGATGTCTGGGCCGGCTTCTACGAAAAGCTCTTCAACTTCCGCCAGATCCGCTTCTTCGACATCGAGGGTCGCGCCTCAGGCCTGTTCTCGCGGGCGCTGACCAGCCCCGACGGCAAGATCCGCATTCCCATCAACGAGGATGCCGGCGATTCCGGACAGATCGAGGAGTATCTGAAGATCTATCGCGGCGAAGGCATCCAGCACATCGCCTGCGGCTGCCACGAGATCCACGGCACGATCGAGGGCCTGCGTGAGGCCGGCCTGCCCTTCATGCCGTCACCGCCCGACACCTATTTCGAGAAGGTCGATACGCGGCTGCCCAAGCACGGTGAGGACGTCGCGCGATTGCAGCGCAACGGCATCTTGATCGACGGCGAGGGCGTCGTCGACGGCGGCCAGACCAAGGTGCTGCTCCAGATCTTCTCCGCCAACGCGATCGGCCCGATCTTCTTCGAGTTCATCCAGCGCAAGGGCGACGATGGCTTTGGCGAGGGCAATTTCAAGGCGTTGTTCGAATCGATCGAGGAAGACCAGATCCGCCGCGGCGTGCTGAAGGTGGACAACGCGGCGTAAGCACGCTGCCGTAGCTGTAGGGTGAGCAAAGCGTAAGCGTGCCCACCGCTTCTCTCGCAATCCTGGTTGGATGGTGGGCACGGCGCTACGCGCCTTTGCCCACCCTGCGAGGCCGTTGCTACCGGCTCGCCTTCCACGCGCTTGCCACCGCGCCGATCTCCGCAGCCTCAGGGTCGCGAACCGCTGACGGCGTGCGCAAAAACCGCGGCGCCGGTCCCGGCTGCTTCACACCATGGCGTTCGACGAAGACGTTGCGTGCGACCATGTGCGGATGCCGTGTCGCCTCCGACATCGTCAGTACGGGCGCGAAGCAGATGTCGGTGCCTTCCATGATGCTGCACCAGTCCTCGCGGGTCTTGCTCTTGAAGACGGCCTTCAATTTCTCCTTCAGCGCCGGCCAGGCCTTGCGATCCATCTGCGCCTCGAAATCGGCGTCGGTGAGTTTGGCGTGCTGGCGCAGCAGCGCGTAGAATTGCGGCTCGATCGAGCCGATCGAGATGAAATGGCCACAGGCGCATTCGTAGACGCCGTAGAAATGCGCGCCGCCGTCGAGAAAGTTCTGGTCGCGGCCTTCGGTCCAGCGGCCCATCGCGGTCATGTCGAAGAAGAACGACATCAGCGACGCCGCACCGTCGCACATCGCCGCGTCGACCACCTGGCCCTTGCCTGACTTTTGCGCCTCCAGCAGCGCTGCGAGCACGCCGACCACGAGGTAAAGCGCGCCGCCGCCGAAATCGCCGACGAGGTTGAGCGGCGGTACCGGCGCCTCCTTCGTGCCGATCGCCGCCAGCGCACCGGTGATGGAGATGTAGTTGATGTCGTGGCCCGCGGCATTCGCCAGCGGACCTTCCTGACCCCAGCCGGTCATGCGGCCGTAGACGAGTTTTGGACTGCGCGCGAGCACGACATCGGGGCCGAGACCGAGCCGCTCCATCACGCCGGGACGAAAGCCTTCGATCAGCGCGTCGGCGTGGCTGAGCAGGTCGAGCACCTGCGCGATCGCCGCCTGGTCCTTCAGGTCGAGCTCGATCACCTTGCGGCCGCGGCCTGCCACCGACTTCATGCTCTTCCTCGCACCGACGCGATCGAGCGTGACGACCTCGGCGCCCATGTCGGCGAGCAGCATGCAGGCGAACGGGCCGGGGCCAATGCCGGCGAATTCGACGATGCGGAAACCTGCGAGCGGGCCGGAGACGCCGACGGAGGAGCCTTCTGATTTTTCCTGGGCAGTTTCCTGGGCTGATTGATCGAGCACGTTGTTGTTTCCCCGGGGTCGCAAGACGGGTGTGCGAGAAGCAGCACCCCTTTTGCACGTTCCTCTGTGGACGAGTTAATTGGTTGATTAAGTTTTCCCGCCTTCGACCTGACGAGGCAAGCGCTTTTGATGCATGGGCGCATAATAAAAGCGGCGCGCATTGCTGCGCGCCGCGGAAAATTTGTGTTGAGTAGCTAAAGCGCGATTGCGATCAGCCCGCCGCAGCAACTGCGCGCTGCGCCATCACCTTGATCAGATTGGCACGGTACTCGGATGAGCCATGCAGGTCCGACAACAGCCCGCTCGACGGGATCGTCACACCGTCGATCGCGCTCGCCGCCCAGTTCGCCTTCAGCGCGGCTTCGATGGCGCCGGCCCGCATCACGCCGCTCTGCGAGGCGCCGGTCACGGCAACGCGGATGTCGCCCGACTTGGTCTGGGCAACGAACACACCGGTCAGTGCGAAGCGCGAGGCCGGATGCGGGAACTTGGCGTAACCCGCCTTCGCCGGAACCGGGAACGAGACGGCGGTGATGATCTCGCCGTCCTCGAGGGCGGTCGAAAACAGGCCCTTGAAGTAGTCATCCGCCGCGATCGAACGCTTGTTGGTCTTGATCGTCGCACCCAGCGCCAGCACTGCCGCCGGATAATCGGCGGCGGGATCGTTGTTGGCGAGCGAGCCGCCGATCGTGCCGCGATAGCGCACGGCGGGATCGCCGATCAGCGAGGCCAGGTACGCAACCGCCGGGATCGCCTTCTTCGCGGCGTCGCTGGTCGCGACGTCGTAATGCGGCGTTGCGGCCTTGATGGTCAGCGTGTCGCCGGCGGCTTCAACGCCGATCAGCTCCTTGATTTTCGCAAGGTCGATCACGTCAGAGGGGCTGGCGAGCCGCTGCTTCATCACTGGCAGCAGCGTCTGGCCGCCGGAGAGATATTTTGCCTCGCTGCCCTTGGCGAACAGCGCGGCGGCCTCATCCACAGAGGAGGCACGATGATAAGTGGTCTGGTACATCTTCGTTCCTCCTTCTCAAGCCGCGTGGATCGTGCGCCACACCCGATCAGGGGTCGCGGGCATTTCGAGATTGTTCTTGCCGATCGCATCCGTGATCGCGTTGATCACGGCAGCGGACGCGCCGATCGCGCCGGCCTCGCCGCAGCCCTTGATGCCCAAGGGATTACCCGGGCAGAGCGTCGTGGTGTGGCTGAGCTTGAACGACGGCAGGTCATCGGCGCGTGGCATGGTGTAATCCATGAACGACGCCGTGATCGGCTGTCCGTTGGCGTCATAGACCGCGTGCTCGAGCAGTGCCTGCCCGATGCCTTGCGCAAGGCCGCCATGGACCTGGCCCTCCACGATCATCGGGTTGATCAGCCGGCCGAAATCGTCGGCCGCCACGAAATTGACGAACGACGTCTTGCCGGTGCCGGGATCGACCTCAAGCTCGCAGATATAGGCGCCGGCCGGGAAGGTGAAGTTGGAGGGGTCGTAGAAGGCGCTTTCCTTCAGGCCCGGCTCCATCCCGTCAGGCAGGTTGTGCGCGGTGTAGGCCGCGAGGGCGACCATCGGCAGCGCGATCTTCTTGTCGGTGCCGGTCACCTTGAACTCACCGTTCTCGATGACGATGTCGGCTTCCGAGGCTTCCAGCTGATGCGCAGCGATCTTCTTGGCCTTGGACTCGACCTTCTCCACGGCTTTCAGGATCGCGGTGAGACCGACGGCCGCAGAGCGCGAGCCATAGGTGCCCATGCCGAACTGCACCTTGTCGGTGTCGCCATGGATGATCGAGACCTGGCTGATGGGAACCCCCAGGCGTTCTGAAATGAGCTGAGCGAACGCTGTCTCATGGCCCTGGCCGTGGCTGTGCGAGCCGGTCAGCACCTCGATGGTGCCGACCGGGTTGACGCGCACCTCCGCCGATTCCCACAGGCCGACGCCGGCACCTAAGCTGCCCACGGCCTTCGAGGGTGCAATGCCGCAGGCCTCGATGTAGCAGGAGACGCCGATCCCACGCAGCTTGCCTTCCGACTTCGCTTGCGCCTTGCGGCCCGCGAAGCCGGCATAGTCGATCGCCTTCATCGCCGCATCGAGCGAGGCGTTAAAGTCGCCGGTGTCGTAGGCCATGATGACCGGCGTCTGGTGCGGGAACTGCGTGATGAAATTCGTCTTGCGCAGTGCGGCCGGATCGACATTCAGTTGCCGCGCCGCCGTCTCCATCATTCGCTCGATCAGGTAGCTCGCCTCGGGTCGGCCCGCGCCGCGATAGGCGTCGACCGGCGTGGTGTTGGTGTAGACGGCGATCACCTCGGCATGGATCGCCGGGATGTCGTACTGGCCCGACAGCAGCGTCGCGTAGAGATAGGTCGGCACTGCCGAGGAGAACAGCGACATATAGGCGCCGAAATTGGCGTAGGTCTTCACCTTGAGGCCAGTGATCTTGTTGTTCGCATCGAACGCCATCTCCGCATGCGTGACGTGGTCGCGGCCATGCGCATCGGTGAGGAAGGCCTCGGTGCGGTCGCCGGTCCACTTCACCGGACGGCCGGTCTTCTTCGACGCCCACAGCGCCACCATCTCTTCGGGATAGATGTAGATCTTGGAGCCGAAGCCGCCGCCGACGTCCGGTGCAATCACGCGCAGCTTGTGCTCGGGCGCGATGTTGTAGAAGGCCGACAGCACGAGGCGCGCGACGTGCGGGTTCTGCGAGGTCGTATAGAGCGTGAAATGCTCTTCGGCCGTATCGTAATCGGCGACCGCCGAGCGCGGCTCCATCGGGTTCGGCGCGAGGCGGTTGTTGGTGAGGTCAAGCTTCACCACATTGGCCGCCTTCGCAAATGCGGCGTTCACCGCATTCTCGTCGCCGATAACCCAGTCATAGATCTGGTTGCCGGGTGCTTCGGGATGGAGTTGAGGTGCGCCGGCCTTGATCGCGTCGGTCACGTTCGCGACAGCGGGCAGTTCCTCGTAATCCACCACCACGGCTTCGGCGGCGTCGCGTGCGAGGTTCTTGCTTTCGGCGATCACGACCGCGACGGCCTGGCCGACGAAGCGCACGGTCTCTGGCGCCATCGCGGGCCACGCGCCCATCTTCATCGGGCTGCCATCCTTGGAGGTGATGGCCCAGCCGCAGATGAGGTTGCCGACCTTGTCGTCGACGATCTCTTTGCCGGTCAGCACGGCGACCACGCCCGGCAGCTTCAGCGCCGCGGCGGCATCGATGCCCTTCACCTTGGCATGCGCGTGGGGGCTGCGGATGAAATGGGCATAGGTCATGCCCGGTAGCTTGACGTCGTCGACATACCGGCCCTTGCCGGTAATGAAACGCTTGTCTTCCTTGCGCACAACGCTTGCGCCAATGCCTTCAACACCCATGTCCTGTCCTCCCGACCGGAATTTGTTTGACCGCGCTTTCCATCGAAAGCTGCGGCGGTTGTTCGATTGAGGCGAGGTCGCCGCTTACTCGGCGGCCTGCGCGACCTTCATGCGGCCGGCCGCATCCAGCACCGCCTTCACGATGTTGTGGTAACCGGTGCAGCGGCAGATATTGCCTTCGAGCTCGTGGCGGACGGTGGCTTCATCGAGCTGGCCACCGTGACGTTTCACGATATCGACCGCCGACATGATCATGCCCGGGGTGCAGTAGCCGCACTGCAAACCGTGATTGTCGCGGAACGCCGCCTGCATCGGGTGCAGCTCGTCGCCCCTGGCGAGACCTTCGATCGTGGTGACGTTCGCGCCATCGGCCTGGCCTGCCAGCATGGTGCAGGATTTCACCGCACGGCCGTCGATGTGCACGACGCAGGCACCGCACTGGCTGGTGTCGCAGCCGACATGGGTGCCGGTGAGGTTGAGGTGATCGCGCAGGAGATGGACCAGCAGCGTGCGGTCCTCGACATCGACAGAGACCGCCTTGCCGTTCACTGTCAGTTTGACTGTAGACACGTGAGTACCTCCCGTATGTGTTTTGTCGTTGTTCTAATTAGAGACAGCGCGAACGGAACTTTGCAACTGGGATTTTGGTGACCGCGGGTCATGGAAAGGTCATCGTGGCGACGGTCGCAGGCGCGCGATTCGATCATGACGCTCCGCGCCGCCGCCCGCGCGTGGCGCGACCTGTGAGACGCTTCCGGAAAAATCTGCGTCACGCCTGCGGCGGCGTGCTTTCCATGCCGCCGCGCGACGCCGTTTGCCCTCGGACCTCAGCCTTGTCGCGCGTCGCTTCTCCCTCTGATGCCTTGTTCGTTGTTTCGAATAGGAGCACGCGCCCGCGGCTTTGCAATCGCGATCTTGGTAGTAGGCGCAATCCAGCTAAGTCATTGATTTCGTTGATGGTGCCCCTGGCCACCTCGCCTGAGGCGCGTGTGGCGATCGCGGGCGTCCCGATACTGCAGCCCATTCCGTCGTTCCAGGGCCCGGGAGGCCGGAGTCCGTCGGGTCGCAGGGTTCGCGGATGAATGGATTCTCAGATACGCAATTGCGCATCACAGCTCGCGGAGTGACGGTGACTGATCATCGGCGAAGGCGCCGGCGGCGTCGCTAGCTTTCGCCAGGGGCGGCGCGAAAGTCAGACTCGAGGAAGCATCGCCCGACGTCACCACCCCGCACGACGAGAACCGAAGCGCTGATCGGCGGCAAGCTTGCGCAGCTCGACTCGCGGCTGATCGATTCGAGGCTGCGGAAGCTGGCCGCAAATTTCTTCGAAGCCTTGCAACTGTGGTAGCGCCGTCATCGTGATTGACGCGAATGATCGACGCGCGTGTCGGACGGAAACGATCGGATCGTGGCACGATATTGCCGCAAATCCGATCGTGCATTTCGAGCTTCACACCAAGCGCAGGACGCGTGCTTCGACAACGAGATGAGCGGCACGAGCCGACAATGATTTGCACTACTACCTTCCGCCTATACTAAGCGCGCAAAGTCGATGCTGTAATTTCCAACGATGGCTCGCAGACAAACTGCGCATCACGAGCGCGGCGCGCTCAGGCGCCCAACATGGCGTACACACCAACACCGCGGAGGGAATACATGACCTTTGGAACGAAGGGCTTTTTGGCTGGCATTTCGATGATTGCGATGCTGGCCGCCAGCACGACCGTCACTCGCGCCAACGACTCGGTGCTCAAGGCGCAATCCGATGCGAACCAGTGGGCCGTTGCCGGCCACGACTACGGCAACACGCGCTTCAGCCCGCTCAATCAGATCAATACCGAGAACGCAGGCAAGCTGTCGCTCGCCTATTCGTTCTCGCTGGCGTCGCTGCGCTCGAACGAATCCTCGCCGATCGTGATCGGCAACACGCTCTACGTCTCGAGCTCCTGGGGCCCGAAATACGTCTACGCGCTCGATGCCGCGACGGGGCAGCGCAAATGGACCTGGGAGCCCGACATTCCCGATGACGTGCTGCAATACGCCTGCTGCGACGTGAACAATCGCGGCGTCACCTACGCCGACGGCAAGATCTTCGTCGGCCGCCTCGACGGCAAGCTGACGGCAATCGATGCCGCGACCGGCAAGTCGCTGTGGACCGCGAAGGTGGTCGACTACAAGCAGGGCTCGGTCATCACCTCGCCGCCGCTCGTCGTGCGCGACAAGGTCATCACCGGCTTCGGCGGCGGTGAATACGGCGTGCGCGGCGCGCTGCTCGCCTTCGACATCAACACCGGCAAGCAGATGTGGCAGACCTATACCGTGCCTACGCCGGATGAGCCCGGCGGCGACACCTGGAAGGGCGATTCCGCCCAGCATGGCGGCGGCGCGGCCTGGCTGGTCGGCTCCTATGATCCCAAGAGTGACACGGTCTATTGGGGCACCAGCAATCCCGCTCCGTGGAACTCGGCCGTTCGCTCGACGGGCAATGGCGATTTCGGCAAGCTGACCAATCTCTATACGGCGTCCACGCTCGCCCTCGATCCCAACACCGGCAAGATCAAGTGGCACATCCAGACCACGCCGGCCGATGCCTGGGACTACGACGGCGTCAACGAAGCCGTTCTCGCCGATCTCAATATCGGCGGCAGCAACGTTCCGGCGCTGATGAAGGCGGATCGCAACGGCTTCTTCTTCGTCGCCAACCGCGAGACCGGCAAGGTTCTTTCGGCAGAGAAATATGTCTTCTCGAACTGGGCGCAGAAGTGGGACGTCGCCACCATGCGTGCGGTCGAAGACCCCGACAAGCGTCCGGGACCAGGCCATCCCATCAAGGACGTCTGTCCAAACCTGATCGGTGGCAAGAACTGGCAGCCGATGTCGTTCAATCCGCAGACCGGTCTCGTCTACATCCCGTCCAACAATGTTTGCATGGACTGGTCGGTGAGCGACATTTCCTACAAGCGTGGCGTGTTCTATCTCGGTGGTGAGTTCCCACCCAAGGAAGGGCCCGGCGGCTTCATGGGCGAACTCGTGGCCTGGGATCCGGTCGCGCAGAAGAAGGTCTGGTCGATCAAGGAAGATCTGCCGTTCAACGGTGGCACGCTGACGACGGCTGGCGGCCTGGTGTTTGCCGGTAACATCCATGGCGATTTCCGCGCCATCGATGCGAAGTCCGGCAAGGTGCTGTGGAGCAAGAATCTCGGCTCCGGCATAGGCGCGGGTCCCGTGACCTACCAGGTCGACGGTAAGCAATACGTGGCCATCGTCGTCGGTCGCACCGCTGCGATGCCTGCGTTCCTGGGCGGCATCGGCGGGAAGATGACGGCCGCAGCTCCCGAGGGCGGTTCGCTCTTCGTGTTCTCCGTCCAGTGACCACTCGCGCGCGTATCTCAAGGTGACGAGGTACGCGCGCGCCTTTTCCAGAGCGTGATTGCGGCATCGGACAAGCCCGCGTGCCGCAACGCGTGGTCCAACAATTCCCAACTGCGGGAGATGAGGATGCGTCCGAATCAATTTGGAAGTGGCAAGAGCCGAAATCACGCCATCACCGCGCTTGTCGCATGGGCTGCCGCGTCCGCGATGATCGCACCGGCCGCAACCGCTCGCGCGGACGAGACGCAGCCGTTCCGGCTCTGCGCCGATCCGACCAATCTTCCGTTCTCCAGCGATAGTCCGTCGCAGCCAGGCTTCTACGTCGAGATCGGGCAGGCCCTGGCGCAGGCGCTCGGCCGACCGATCGCCTATGACTGGTACAAATCCTATTTCGGCAAGCGCACCGTGCGCGTCACGCTGCTCGGCAAGCAATGCGACGCCATGATCGGCCTGCCGCGCTCCGAGGACTTCATGGGACCGGCGGTGATCTTCTCCAACACCTTCGCAAAGGAGGGCTATGCTCTCGTGGCGGCGAAGGGGCAGGCGATCGGCGGCGTCGAGGGCCTCAAGGGCAAGCGCGTCGCCGTGCAGTTCGCCAGCACGCCGCAAAACCTGCTCGCGAGCCGCGACGACATCCGGAAGGTCACCGTGCTGTCGCCCGAGGAAGGCATGCGGGCGCTCGACCAGGGCAAGGCCGACGTCGCCTTCATCTGGGGGCCTGTCGCCGGCTGGCTGAACAAGACCACCTACAGCGATCGTTATCAGATCGAGCTCACTGAGGGCGAAGGCCTGTCATGGGATGCGGCCATCGGCTTTGCGAAGACGTCGACGGAGCTGCGCGATCGCGTCGATGCCATCCTGCCGCAGCTTCAGAAGACGATCGCCGATCTTGCGGTGAAATACGGCTTGCCAACGGGCCAGCCCGTTCGCTTCGGCGGGGCCCAGGCGGTGCCGGAGGGAACAACGACGGGAACTGGACCCGGAGCCCAAGTGACTGCCCAAGTGACTGAGATTGCCAATGTGGTGGCGACCGAGACCAAGGGTGACGCGGCCGCGCCAGGCGCCGAGGCCGTCGGCACGGGCAAGGAGATCTTCAACGGCACCTGCGCGCATTGTCACGGTCCCGACGCGATCCAGAGCGAGAAGAAGATCGATCTGCGGCTGCTGCGTCACCGCTACGGCGACGAGATGCGCGAGAAATACTGGACGACCGTGCATGAAGGACGGCCTGCCAAGGGCATGCCGGCCTGGAAAGAGGTCTTCACCGATGACCAGTTCGACAACATCTATTCCTTCCTGCTGACGGTCCAGTCCGAATCGAACGACTGAACTCTCTTGACCGGACGCGATCAGGAGAATGAGGTAGCGTCCATCCGGCATCATCCCGGTGCCGGATGGATGCCGCATAGATGTACCGCTTCCGCTCCTGCGGTGGACGACCGTGCGATGGAGCCTCGTGCGGTGGAGTCTCGTGCGGTGGAGTCTTGGGAACGCGCCATGACCAGCTTCCTGATCATCGACGATCATCCGCTGTTTCGCGAGGCGCTCGGCAATGCGGTACGGCTGGCATTGCCGGAGGCGCGGATCTTCGAGGCGATGTCGATCGAGGACGCCCTGCATATCCTGTCGGCCGAACAGGGCATCGACCTCGCGCTGCTCGATCTCTCGCTGCCGGATGCGACCGGCTTCTCCGGCTTTCTCCGCTTGCGCGAGACCTATCCGCGCCTGCCGGTCGCCATCGTTTCGAGCGAGGAGGACCAGCACGTCGTTCGCGAGGCGCTGGCGCTGGGCGCCGCCGGCTATCTGCCGAAGTCGACGTCGAAGCGCGAGCTCGCGCAATCGATCGAAGGCGTGCTGAGCGGATCGGTGTCGGTGCCGAAGGATTTTGTCGCAACCCCGCAGCGGCGCCGCGCCGACACCAGCAAGGCGCTTGCGGTCAAGCTGCGCGAGCTCACGCCGCAGCAGCTTCGGGTGCTCGACCTCCTGCGCCGCGGCTATCCGAACCGGCAGATCGCCCAGGAGCTTCAACTCGCCGAATCCACCGTGAAGGCGCACATCACCGAGATCCTCCGCAAGCTTGGCCTGTTCAGCCGCAACAAGGCGATCATCGAGATCGGCAAGATGGACCTGCCCGATCCCAAGGGCCGGCCCTATGCACGCCTCGATCGCGGCCGGCCGCAATGACGCGCGCTCTCGTTCTTGACCTGGATCAACCCGGCTTGATCCAGCTGATGCATTCTCAATGCAACTTTGCACCCGGCAATAATTTGGAAACGGCTCACGCGCGATGCGATTTCTGATTGTCGAAGATCATCCGCTGTTTCGCGAGGCGCTCGAAGGTGCGCTACAGATGGTGGCGCCCGAGGCGGACATCCTTCAAGCCATGTCGGTCGACGGTGCGCTCGAGCTGTTGTCGGCGACCGCGGGGCTCGATCTCATTCTCCTTGACCTGTCGATGCCGGGCACGACGGGTCTTTCGGGCATCATCCGCATCCGCAAGGCGTTTCCCAAAATTCCCGTCGTCATCGTATCCGGGCATCAGGATCCGCAGATCATTTCCGGCGCATTGTCGCTCGGCGTCGCCGGCTACATCCTCAAGTCCTCGTCCAAGCAGGATCTCGCGCAGTCGATCGGCGAGGTGCTGCGCGGCGCGGTCTGCGTTCCCGGTGCCTATCGTGCGACCCGTCCGCAGCGCGCCGCCGGCCCCGCGCAGGATCTCATCAAACGCCTGCACGATCTGACGCCGCAGCAATTGCGCGTGCTCGAAATGCTCAAGCGCGGCCTGCAGAACAAGCAGATCGCCTATGAGCTGAAGATTTCGGAGACCACCGTGAAAGTCCACGTCTCCGACATCCTGCGCAAGCTCAACGTGCTCAGCCGCACCAAGGCGATCGTCGAAATGTCCCGTATCGATTTCGCGACGCTTGCGAGCGAAGGCGCGCGAGCGAAGCACGATCGCGCGCAATCGGAGTAGCTGGACGAAGAGCGATTCGCCCTTTGCATCTGAAGGATCGTGGTGAACGATGTCTTTGCGGCCCATCCTTCGAGACGCCCGCCTTTGGCGGGCTCCTCAGGATGAGGTCTTGCTTCGCGGCGAAATTCTAGACCCTCATGGTGAGGAGCGCCGCTTGCGGCGCGTCTCGAACCATGAGGCCGAACACGTTCACAGCCAACCATCGTCATACGCGATGGCCCTGCCGCTCTTCGCCACAATACCCTTTTGTCAGTGATTTGCCCGACGTGTCAAGTGGTTTTCGGATAAAGCGTAGGCCGTCACCGCCAGCCGTTTCTACTTTGCATGGGGTTGTTTTGCGGGTTTTTGCAGCGACCCGGTCGATCGCTCCGATCCGATCGCTCCTCAAGTCAGCAGGAACGACAGCAGTGCCCGCATCTCGGCGGGCTTGATCGGCTTCTTCAGCACCTCGAGCCCGTGCAGGCTCGCCTCCTTCGCGGCCTTTTCGGAATAGTCGGCCGTGATGATCATTGCCGGCACGTCCAGCTTCAAATGCTCTCTTATCTCTGCGACGGCCGACAGGCCGCTCTCGCCGTGATCGAGATGGAGATCGGCGATCACGGCATCGGGGGCGCCACCGAGCTCGCTGAGGCGAAGCAGTGCGTCCACGGCCGATCGCGTCGTCGCGACGTCGCAGCCCCAGCCTTCCAGCAGCGCGGCCATGGCCTCGGAGCCATTCGGATCGTTCTCGATCAGGAGGATCTTGGCGCCTTCGAGCCCGCCATAGTGCCGCTCGGCCAGCTTGACCTCGTGCACCTCGTCGCTGACTTCCGTGAGGTCGGCAGGCTCCAGCTCCAGGGCGAAGGTCGATCCCCGACCGACCTGCGATGACAGCCGCACCTCGTGTCCGAGCACGGTGGCGAAGCGGCGGACGATGGAGAGGCCGAGCCCGAAACCGGCCTGGTCGGTCGCGCTGGCCTCGCCGCGCTGGAATTCGCGGAAGATCGCTTCCTGCTGCGCCTGTGCAATGCCCGGCCCGGTGTCGGAGACCTGGACGCAGATGCGCTCGCCCCTCGGCCGGCATCCCATGACGACGCCGCCGCTGCGGGTATAGCGAATGGCGTTGGCAAGCAGGTTTTGCAGGATCCGCCGCAGCATCATCGCATCCGACGTCACCGCAAGCGGTGAGGTGCGGATGCGCAAGGAAAGACCCTGCCGCGCGGCGATCGGCTCGAATTCGTTGCGAAGCTGCTCGAACAGGGGGGCCAGCGCGATCGGGCGGACGTCGGGCCTGAGCGCGCCGGCATCTAGCTTTGCGATCTCCAGCAGCGATCGCAGCAGGTCCTCCAGCGTCACCAGCGAGCGGTCGACCTGATCGATGAGCAGGCCCGCCTCCTGCGATTCCATCATCTCGGTCAGCGCCGACAGCGTCAGGCGCGCCGCGTTCAACGGCTGCAACAGGTCGTGGGTGACCGAGATCAGAACCGAGGATTTCAGCGAGCTCGCGGCCTCGGCCTGCTGCTTGGCGCGATACAGTCCCTCATTGGCGCGTTCGATCGAATGGAGCGCCTCGCGCAATTGATGCGTCCGGTCGCGAACCTGATGGTCCAGCGCGATGGCCGTCTCGAACAGCGAGAACGCGTTGAGCTGCTGGTCCATCGAGCGCTCGACGCGGGACATCAGCGCCGCATTGATCTTCCTCAGCTTCGCGGCTTCCCGCTGAAGCTGCTCGACGGCTTGAGGATCCTGACACGCCTCCGTCACGAGGGGCGCCTTCCAATCGCGACGCCCGTGAAGGTCTGGTTGACATGCATCGAGCCGAACTGTTCGCCATAGGTGTGAAAGCCGACGACGCGGTTCTGCCGGTACAGCTCGGACATGTCGCGGGCGAGCTGATGCTGCTCGGCGTCCAGCCGGCGCAACAGGCATTCGAAGCCGATGAAGAGCGACACGTCGCCGATCTCATCGCGAATTTCGGCAAAAGTCTCGCGCGTCGAGCCGACCAGGCTTCGCGACGTCGCAGCGGTCAGCACCATGCCCTCGTCGATGGCGCAGAAGAAATGCAAGGAGCCGTCCGGCTCGACGCGCTGGATCGACCGCGCATAATAGGAGCCGCCGACGCGTACCAGAACGGGGTGGGACGCGAAGGAGAACGGGTCGAGCTTGGCGTCCATGATCCCGACCATGCGCGAATATTCCTTCGCCGCAGGCTCCGCATTCAGCTCCCTGACCGTCCGATTTTCGATGTCGGCCTCGGTGACCACCATCTTCTGCGGCTGTGGCTCGAAATTGTCGCATTTGAAGACCCGGAACGGCAGCGACGTGTTCAGGAGGATCAGGAGGGCGGCATTGGTGTGGGCCTTGCCTTCGAAGAACACCCAGGTCTTCTCGAAGCGCATCCCGTCGCCCGCCGATCCCCCGACGACTGGAATGTCGTCGAGCGAAGCATAGATGGCGGACATCACCGCTTCCTCGCGTCGGCACAGGCCGTCGATCAATACGAGGCCAAACGGACTGCCGCGGTCGACCTGCGGGGTAGCCCGCAGCAGCTCGTGCCGGAGCTCGCCGCCGATCCTGCGGCCGTCCTCGACGCGGAAGCTGTCGAGATTGAGAATGGGCCGGATTGCGGCCGAGAAGTCGGCGCGGCTGAACGCCAGCGCCACGACACTGTTCTCGTCCCAGCCGTCCGGGGCGAGCTCGCCCGCGGTCGTGCAACCGCAGACCTGGGTGTCATCGAAGTGCCGGGTGATCTCGGCAATGAAGTGATGAGGATCGTAAGCGGGGGAGAGGAAGACCAGGATCAGCGCCAGCTCGTCGGCTGGGAGCTGGGCCGCGAGCTCGGCCACGGCTTCATCGACGCTCGCAGCCTTCGATTTGGCAACGGCAACGCCAGACGCACCGCCAAACCGAAAGTCGGTTTGCCCCACTCCGTTTCTCCCCTCGAGGACCGGCTCGGTCTGACGCCAAGAGCCTGATAAGTGCCCGACAAGTGCCCCAAGAGTAAGGCGCTTTCCGGTTAGCCGCAACACGGCGCCCCGAACGCCTTGGACAGGAAGATGCTCGACACAGCATGCAGGCCGGACGAATTTACCGCCCCTTGACGTTTCTGCCTTAATTTTCCGCACCGGTTCGGGAGGGGCTGCTTCCGGGCCGCATGAATGCTGCAAGAACATAAATTGGGGGTTGGAATGGTCGGGCGTACCGCGTCGAAGTCGAAGCGCACATTTTTTCCGACCCTGAGGTTCCGCGCCAAGATCATCCTCGGCTTTGCCGCCGTGCTCGTCATATTGGCCGTCAGCATGGCCTTCGCCTATTTTGGTTTTGAGCGGGTCTCGGCTGGCGTCGGCTCCTACCGCACCAGCGTCTCCGAGGCTGATCTCGCCCGCAACATCGATCGCGAGTTGCTCGCCTATCGTTCGGCCGCCCGCTACTTCGTCGTCACCGGCAAGGAAGATGATGCCAAGGTGGCGCTGGAGGCCGAAGCGGGCCTGAAGAACGCCATCGACCATGCCATCAAGGGTGCCAAGAAGCAGGCGCGGCTGGAAAGCCTCAACAAGCTCGCCAGGGAGTTTTCGAACTTCTCCGCAACCTTTGCCAAGATCCTGCAATCCAAGCGTGACAGCGCGCTCCTGGTCGAGAACCAGCTTCAGCGCAACGCCAACCTTTTGAAGTACAAGCTCGACGACATCGGCAACAACGCCTCGGACGCCGAGGCGCAGGCGATCGAATTCGGCACCAAGCAGGTCAATGCCCAATTTCAGACCGCGAGCGCGGCGGCGACCAACTTCGTCCTCAATTCAGACCAGGCGCTTGCCGCAAACGCGCTGGCGCGGCTGAAATTCGTCGAGAATTCGCTCAACGCGGTCTATTCGATGGATGACAAGATCGTCGCCGGCCTGAAGGACGCCAAGGGTCTGCTTGCGGCCTATCGCGAGGCTCTGGAGAAGCTCGTCGCCAATGCCAAGATGATCGACGACCTCGTCACCGAGATGAGCGGCTCGGCCGGCGCCATCATGCAGGGCGCAACCGCGATGAAGGCCGATCTGGTGTCCGAGCAGCGGCGGCTGGAAACGGAATCCGAGACCAGCATCGACCAGACGGAACATCTGATCCTGATGCTGGCTGCCGGTGGCACGCTGCTCGGCGCCATCTTGGCCTTCCTGCTCGGCACCGGCATCTCGCGGCCGATGATCGCGATGTGCAAGGCAATGCGCGAACTCGCCTCGGGCAATTTCGAGGTCGTGCTGCCGGGCCTTGGCCGCAACGATGAGATCGGCGAGATGGCTGGCGCGGTCGAAGAGTTCAAGATGCAGGCTGTCGCGAAGGCCGAGCGCGACGCGGCGGCCAACGAAGCCCAGAACAAGGAGACGGCCGCGGCGCGCCGCAATGAGCTGATCCGCTTTGCCGATGATTTCGAGACCGCGGTCGGCGCCATCGTTTCGAACGTCTCGGCTTCAGCTGTGCAGCTCGAATCCGCAGCGTCCACGCTCACGCGGACCGCCGAGACCACGCAGACCCTCTCGAGCCAGGTCGCAGGGGTCTCCGAGCAGGCCTCCTCCAACATGCAGTCGGTCGCTACCGCGACCGAAGAGCTCTCGGCCTCGGTCGAGGAGATCGGCCGTCAGGTCCGCGATTCCAGCCGCATCGCGGAGGCTGCCGTCGTCCAGGCCAGGGAGACCGACGGCCGCATCGGCAAACTGTCGCATGCGGCACAGCAGATCGGCGAGGTGGTGAAGTTGATCACCGCGATCGCCGAACAGACCAATCTTTTGGCCTTGAACGCCACGATCGAGGCGGCTCGCGCCGGCGAAGCCGGCCGCGGCTTTGCGGTGGTCGCCAGCGAGGTGAAGTCGCTGGCGAGCCAAACCGCGAAGGCGACCGACGAGATCTCCTCGCACATTACGGGCATGCAGGGCGCGACCGCCGAGTCGGTTGCGGCAATCAAGGAGATCGGCGCCACCATCGGCCAGATCTCGACGATTGCGACTTCGATTGCCACCGCCGTGGAACAGCAGGGCGCCGCGACGCAGGAGATCGCTCGCAGTGTCCAGAATGTCGCGCAGGGCACGCAGACCGCGGCCACCGATATCGGCCAGGTCAACCGCGGCGCCGCCGAAACCGGCTCGGCCTCGGAAGAGGTGCTGAACTCGGCCAAAACCCTCTCCAGCGAAAGCACCCGCCTGCGCGCCGAGCTCGACCGCTTCATGGCGAATATCAGGGCGGCGTAAGGCTGCCCTTCCGTCGCCACGCCTTCTGGTGTCATCCCGGCGAAGGCCGGGATGACGAGCGGACCATGTGTCGCTGTCCAAATTTATTTTGCGCAGCCTTCACTCCCTCCCGAACGCCCGCTTCAGCTCCACCTTGGCGCGCTCAAGCCGCGTGCGCTGGGTCTTCGGCAGGGTTTTGCCGGCGCGGTTGATGTAGAAGGTCAGCATCGACAGCGCCGAACGATAGGCGCCGCTTTTACGGCGCCGGGAGTGCTCGGCCGAGCGCTTCAGGGACGCTGCGATCTTCTGCGGGCTCGTCTGCTTGAACACGCCGTGCTTGAGGTCGAGCGCGTCGCTCTCCTTCGTCACCCGTTGCGACCAGCGCTTCGGCGCTGCACGTTTCGATGTCGTCGTTTTAGATGTCTTGCGCGAGGCGGGATGTCGCCGCGTGCGGCTTGATGTTCGATGCGCCGCCTTGCGCTTTGCAGTTTTGCGCGAATGTGTCGACTTTCTGACTTGAGCCATGCGTTAACTCCTTGCAGCTCCTCTGAAAACGGCCGCGTCGCGAGGCGGTTCCTGTGGGAACCTGACTTCGCCGCAAACGTTGTCGATAGTCGCGGATTGAATCACGCCGCACCTCCAGCAATAGCGCGATGGACTTGCAGCAAACCCCAGCGCTGAACTTTGATTCTGTCTCGGCGGCGGCGCATGATCGCGTCGTCGAGACTAGCATTCCCTCGCGCCTCGACGCGCTGCCCTGGAGCGGCTTTCATACCCGTGTCGTGCTCGCGCTCGGCATCACCTGGATTCTCGACGGGCTGGAGGTGACGCTGGCCGGCGCGCTTTCCGGCGCCTTGAAGCAAAGCACGACGCTGAACTTCTCCAATCTCGATCTAGGCATCGCCAACTCCGCCTATCTTGCCGGCGCGGTGCTGGGGGCACTCGGCTTTGGCTGGCTGACCGATCGCATCGGGCGCAAGAAGCTGTTCTTCATCACGCTGGCCGTGTATCTGTCCGCGACCGCCGCAACCGCGCTGTCGTGGAGTGTCGCGAGCTACGCGCTGTTTCGTTTCCTTACCGGCGCCGGCATTGGCGGCGAATACACCGCGATCAACTCGACCATCCAGGAATTGGTGCCGGCGCGTTACCGCGGCTGGACCGATCTCGTCATCAACGGCAGCTTCTGGATCGGCGCCGCCATGGGAGCGGTGAGCGCGATCATCCTGCTCGATCCCGCCGTGGTCGGTCCCGATCTCGGCTGGCGCCTTGCGTATCTCATCGGCGCGACGATCGGTCTGGTCGTGCTGTTCATGCGGATGTGGATTCCGGAGAGCCCGCGCTGGCTGATGATCCACGGTCGGCCGGACGAAGCTCACGCGATCGTCGATGACATCGAGCGGTCGGTGATCGGACATCAGCAGGGCGACACCGCCCTCGCCAAGGTCCGCATCAAAATGCGCGACCACACGCCGCTCGGCGAGGTGGTGCACACGCTGTTCAGGACCTATCGTCAGCGCGCGCTGGTGGGATTGGTGCTGATGAGCGCACAGGCCTTCTTCTACAACGCGATCTTCTTCACCTTCGCGCTGGTGCTGACCGATTTCTACGGCATCAGCGCCGATGGCGTCGGCTGGTACATCCTTCCCTTCGCCGCCGGCAATTTTCTCGGCCCGCTGCTGCTCGGCCGCTTCTTCGATACGCTTGGCCGCCGTACCATGATCGTGCTGACCTATGGCGTATCGGGCCTCCTGCTTGCGATCTCGGGCTATCTGTTCGCGATCGGCGCGCTCAGCGCGCAGGGACAGACCATCGCCTGGATGGTGATCTTCTTCTTTGCCTCGCCCGCGGCGAGCGCGGCCTATCTCACCGTCAGCGAAACCTTTCCGCTGGAGGTGCGCGCGCTCGCGATCGCGGTGTTCTATGCGATCGGCACCGGCATTGGCGGGGTCGTGGGTCCCGCGCTGTTTGGTGCGCTGATCGACACAGGGTCCCGCACCAGCGTATTCGCAGGTTATCTCTTGGGATCGGCGCTGATGATCGCGGCCGCGATCGTGGCATGGCGCTATGCCGTCGCAGCGGAACGCAAATCGCTCGAACAAATCGCGCGGCCGCTTGCCTTTATGGAGTAGGTTATGAATTCGGAAGTGATGGACATACGAACCATGGAAGATGACGAGACGCCGGACTCGGTGCCGGTGCCACAGGCCCTGGTGCCGCATCTCAGCGAGACGGCTATCCTGCTCGACATCGACGGCACGCTGCTCGAACTGATGCCGACGCCGCGCGAGGTCTGGGTGCCGCCGGGCCTCTCGAACACGCTCAACCGCCTGGTCGAGCGTACCTCCGGTGCTCTCGCGCTTGTCAGCGGACGCTCGCTCAACGACATCGATCTGATTTTCGCGCCGGATCAATTTCCGGCCGTCGGCGGTCACGGCGCCGAAATGCGGCTGGAGCCGGACAGCGAGGCGGTGGCAAGCCATGCGCCGCCGATGGACAAGGAGTTGAAGCGGCGTCTGGCCGCCATCGCAAAGCTGTCACCCGGCATCCTGCTCGAGGACAAGGGCTACTCGCTCGCGCTGCATTACCGTCTCGCCCCGCATGCGGAAAAGGCGATCTATGCTGCGGTATCGCTGATCCGCGCCGACCTGCCGAACGCGCCGATCGAGGTGCTGCCCGGCAAGTTCGTTTGCGAGATCAAGCATTCCGGCTTCACCAAGGCGAGCGGCGTGCGCGAATTGATGACGCACGAGCCGTTCAGGGGCCGCCGACCGCTGTTCATCGGCGACGATGTCACCGATGAAACCGTGTTCGCGATCATGCCCGACATGAACGGGCTCGCATTTTCGGTGGGACGTCGCGCGCGTGGCGTGAATGGTCACTTCGACTCACCCAGTGATGTGCGCGAGTTCCTCGCCCATCTGCTCGACGGCGAGACAAGGTAAAAGCAAGGCAGCGCCACGCGAGAGCCATAAAGGTCTCGGAACCGCGTTGCGCAAACGCGATTCTTGCTGCGCAAAGGGGACGCAGAAAACTGTCTTTGCGTCGGATTTTCCGTTTCGGAGGACAAAATACAGTTCCGGCGCGCGCGCCTGATTTTGGTTTCAATTGGTTGAAACCATGAACAGGAACCATATTGATGAACGCCAGTTAAACGAGGCGGAATAACAGGAGGGGACGACCCTGTGAATCTCGTCGTCGTGTCAAATCGCGTCGCGCGCGGCAAAGCCAACGAACCCATGACGGGCGGTCTCGCTGCCGCCCTTCTTCCCGTTGTGGAACATTCCGGAGCGATCTGGGTGGGTTCCTCGGGCCGGGTGCGCGATGGTCATCAGAAGGAACCCTTCGCCGAGATCGAGGCGCTGGGTACCGGTGCGCTGGCGACGCTGGATCTGCCGGCGGCGCATTACGGCGGCTATTACGAGGGTTTTGCCAATTCGGCGTTGTGGCCGGCGCTGCATTCGCGCAGCGATCTCATTCGCGTCTCGCAAGGTGACTATCTCAGCTATCGCGAGGTCAACGCCTTCATGGCGCGCGCGCTGCTGCGTTTCCGGAAAGAGAGCACCGCTTTCTGGGTGCAGGATTATCATTTCCTCGCGCTCGGTGCGGAGCTGCGCGATCTCGGCGTCGAGGATCCGATCGGCTTCTTCCTGCACACGCCCTGGCCGGTGCCGGCGGTGATCCAGGGCGTGCCGCATCATCGCGATCTGATCGAGGCGATGCTCGGCTATGATCTCATCGGCTTCCAGACCGCGGAGGATTGCCGGAATTTTCTCGGCTATGTCGGTCAGGAACTCGGATTGACGATCGAGGACGGCACCGTCACCTCCAAGCATGGCCGCACGCGATGCCAGGTGTTTCCGATCGGCATCGATGCGGAAAAATTCGCGCAGTATGCCGCCAAGTCGATCTCGCATCCCGACGTATCGCGGCTGCGGCGCAGCCTCAACGGCGAGAAGCTCGCGATCGGCGTCGACCGGCTCGACTATTCCAAAGGCCTCGTCAATCGCATCAGCGCGTTCGATCGCCTGTGGACCGAGCAGCCGCAGTTCTCGCGCAGCATCTCGCTGCTTCAGATCGCAAACCCCTCGCGCGGCGGCATCGAGGCCTACGGCAATCTCCAGAACGAGGTCGCGCGTCTGGTCACCGACGTCAACGGCCGCCATGGCGAGGTCGACTGGACGCCGATCCGCTATCTCAACAAGGGGTTTAGCCAGGCGGTGCTCGCGGGCCTCTATCGCACCGCGCAGGTCGGCGTGGTGACGCCGCTGCATGACGGCATGAACCTGGTTGCCAAGGAATATGTTGCCGCGCAAAACCCGGCCGATCCCGGTGTGCTCGTGCTGTCGAAATTCGCGGGCGCCGCCAACGAGCTCGACACGGCACTGCTGGTCAACCCGCACGACATCGATGGCATGGCGCGCGCGATCTCGATGGCAGCCTCGATGCCGCTCACCGAGCGCAAGATGCGCTGGGCGGCAATGATGAAGAAGTTGCGCGGGCATACCATCCAGCAATGGTCCGCCGACTTCGTCGCGGTGCTGGAGAAGAGCCGGACGGAGAAGTCCACCGTGGCGCCACTGGCCACCCAATCCCCGCAGGCGCTGCGCTGGCTGAAGTCGGCGATCTCGGGTGTGAGGTTGATGTAGCTCACGCCTCAAGCGGCCTTGAAATTGGTGCCGCGATCTCGATCACCCTCCCCCTTGCGGGAGGGTGGTCAGACTCCTCAATAGCAGTACGAGACGCCGTCGAGCACCGCGCAGCGCCGTTTGTTGGGCGCGTTGGGGTCGTCCATCGGCACCATGCCGTTGCCCTGGCCGACGAACACGCCCTGGCCGACATGGACCGATGATTTGTTGCCGATGATGACGCTCGGATGCGGCGACGCACTCGAGCGCGTGCCGTCCGGCCAGATGATGGCATCGCCCGCCAGCACCCCGCGCCGGCCGTCATCGCAGGTGACATCGACGCCCTGGCGCGTGCACATCTGCGCGGCCGCCGGGGCCGAGATCACCGAGGCGGCGCATACAAGGCCAAGGGCGGCGATGGCTCGAAAGCAGGTCATGGTGTCCCCTCTCATCTGTCGGATGCGTGCTTCCGTGAATCGTCGCGCCAGAGCCGCCTCCGGTTCACCCCCGGCGGGTCTCGCCCGGGCCTCGGAGCTCTATATTTTATCATTGAAATACAATGGCTTAAGGAATTTTGAGCCGATCGACCCGCAGTCCCTTGCAAAATCAGCGGCGCGCCTTCAAGAGAGGGCGCTCCGGAGAGATGGCCGAGTGGCTTAAGGCGCACGCTTGGAAAGCGTGTGTGCGGGAAACCGTACCGTGGGTTCGAATCCCACTCTCTCCGCCAGCTTATCTAGCTAAGTTCTTGTAAGAATGAACAAAACAAAAATCTTGATCCGTCCCGTCCCCAAATTGGTCCCCAAAATCTTTAAGAAATTTACGTTTTGCGGCAATAGCTGATTCCAATGCAATCCGTCACAGCCTTGCTCGGCTGGAGAAGGCCCGAGATGCCTTGGGGCGCATTGAGCGCGACAAAACCTCTCGACGAAGTCGCGAGCGCTTGGTCTGACTTACTCATAAACGGAAACGCTGTTTACTCAAAGCTTGAGCAGGGAAACAAGGCCAACGGTAGGGCTTCAGGATGGTTTGGGAGGGCAAAAAAGGTACGAAAGGACGACCCGCTGCTTTCCTATGCGCACCACGCACGAAACTCTGAGGACCACGGCATAGATGACGTGACTACCCGCATGAAAGCAGGTCAAGCAACTCTTACGTTCCGCGAACCATTTGATCCGAAAAAATTGGAAGGTCTAGAGCTTCGCGTTGGTACGGATGAACACGGTCATGTTCTTGTCTCCTCATCAAATGAGGAGGTTGTTTCTTGGTGTTGGTCCGCGTAAAGGACGACCGCTGTTCCGATTATTTTGATCCGCCCCGATCAGTCACCTTCAACGGTAGGCAGGTTGTTCATCGCTATCTGGCTGGTCTGATTGAAGAGGCAAGAACCTTCGGAATTTAACCCCTCGGCATGTGGTGGATGTCGCGCGGCAAATGGCCGCCCCATCGAGAACACTACAGACTGACTACCCCAGAGCGCGCGCAACGCGGACCAATCTCGATATCTCCCGGCGTCGAGCAATAGCCTCCGCGGAATAATGCCCATGCTTGTAGGCGTGTTGATTGCCCAGCGGAGCTCCGCAACGCTTCGCTTGGTGCATGTCTAAGTGCATGGGCTTCCAATTTGTTTGCATCCCGTCCCCGTCACTAGCCGCTGCTACGCTCTGCGATTTTGCGCTGTGTGAAGCAACGGTGATTGGCGCTGAGAATCTCAGCCGTTATTTCGTGTCCTGTTGGCGCAATGCGGCCGCGTCAGTGTGCGGAGTCAGGTCTCAGAGTGGCGAGCATGGTGAGTTCCCAAAAGGCTGCTGAGCGTACCGGCCGGCGAATTCGTGCGGTTCCCCAGCCCAAGTGAAATCAAGATTTCTCCGCTTTTTGCACCTCGATAGCAGGGTAGTAATCGACAAGTACATTGAGGGGACATCGCCCAATGCCGACCAAAGACAGTTTTGATCCGGACTATTCTTTACCTCTCTTTCTCGCCGATGAACCAGAGCAGCAGGGTATCGGGAAAGCGTGGGACAGAGCAGCTGTTATCTCGTCGCGAGTTCTTAAGGCGTGTATTTTGGTTGCAACGGCGACAGCGATCGGTGTCGCGATTCTATCGGTGGAGAATCCAGTGACGCTCTTTGCGGACGTCACGGCTTCCATTGCGGAAGCCACAGCTTCGCTGGTCGACAAATCGGCGCTTCAGCCTGGCACCGACCGGTCGATATCAACGATTCAATCTACCGCCGATGCTGAGGCTTTGCCGCCGACCGCAAAGGACGCGCCGAGCCGCGACGAAATTGCTGCCGTCCCTGAACCCGCCGGTCAGAGTCAGCCTAGCACGCCAACGATTCAATCTACCGCCGATGCTCAGGCTTTGCCGCCGACCGCAAAGGATGCGCCGAGCCGCGACGAAATTGCTGCCGTCCCTGAACCCGCCGGTCAGAGTCAGCCTAGCACGCCAACGATTCAATCT
>NZ_JBANBK010000023.1:64634-105379 GCF_053572325.1 Bradyrhizobium sp. UFLA05-112
CTATCGCCGATGCTCAGGCTTTGCCGCCGACCGCAAAGGACGCGCCGAGCCGCGACGAGATTACTGCCGCGTCTGAAGCCACCCGTCAGAGGCAGACGGGAAATAGTGAGCTGTCATCTGAAACCCTGTTTAGGCAATTCCAAGCTTGGGCGGCCAAGCAAGATGCGCAGGCACAGGTCAGGCCGGTAAAGCCCGTTCAAGATGCACCGGCACAGGTTGCGGAAAATGCCCGAGCACCGCTTCGGTCCAGGCAAACGCACCAACACGTCCGGCCCGTCCATCATGCCCGGACAGAGATACCGGCCGTGCAAAATCCGCAAAAAAAGATCCGGCGGGAGCAAACTGCACGGGCACAGGTCCCACCTGCACAAGACGCCCGAGCCCAGGACCAGTCTGTGCAAAATGCCCAGGCCCCATCGTACTTACAAATCTTCGGTTTGCGCAATTAGGCCCAGCAGGAAGTGAATCCCGGCGCGCTTAGGCGCGCCCGGAGAGGGACCCCTGTGCATCCTGCATTTACCATTGCCGGCGACTTGCATGGCTTCCGGGTCCGCGTTCTCGCTCCGCAACGCTTCGCCTTTTGTATATCCAAGAGCATGGGGTTGATCCTCCGATTTAGTTAGCACCCCACCCCCTGGACATTGCCTACGATAGCTTGCCTGCCGCTGTGGACGTGGACGTGTTCGACGGTCACTCTCTCCGCCATCTTCCCCATATCTCATTGAATCCAAGATATTCTTTGAATTTGATCCCCGCTTTGGGCCTGCAAAGTCTGCGTGACCCGCGTCGTTTCGTTGTCTTCACGGGATGAGACATAGCGCGCGTGGTGGCAAGCGGGGGTGTCAAGATCGGCCCAGCGTGTGTACCCTCCTATTTCCGACGACGCGGTTTGTCTTTTGTAGGGTCCATTCCTGTAATTGCCCGATACCACGCGGCGTCTGATTGCGCGCGTGCTCTCGCAGCGGCCAGATCGGATTGTCCCTGATAGAACTGACTTAGAGCGAGGTAGCAATCGGTGCGCGCCGGTCCGCGAGGTATCGTAGTGCAGTCCGCCTGCGCGCTCGCGACGCCGGGACAACCTGCCAGTAAGGTTGCGACAACACCCGCGATCCAATGTGTCATGTCGCCTCCAAGCGCGTGCAATGGACGCTATTTCATCGTCGCGTGCACGGTGATTACCGACGTGCCAGAAGCCGTCGGCCCCTGACCCGTTGCCTTGATGGCAAAAGTATCGCTCCCCTTGTATTTGGCCTTCGCTTTGTATTCGAACGTTGACGGGGTGAGCCTCTTCAGCTTGCCGTGTGACGGCTTTTGAGCGACGTCCGAGCCACTCACCGTGCCGCGCATTCTGATTGGAAATTGGCAACTTCCTCCGGACGTGAGGTCAATGTCGGCGGTGGAATTCTCGCCCCAATCCGCCAGTGTCCCAGAAACTGAACATTCGGGAGCGGCCTGCGCCAAAGACACGGACAGTAGGCTCAGACAGTCAACGATAAGCGTCAAAGCAGCGACCTTGGACAACCGCATAGTAGCTTCTCCGCAGCGTTATCTGGTTACGGACATCACTCTTCCGGCACATCAGCCAATCGCAAGCCTGTATACAGGCGTTCGCGGCCAGCGAGGAAGGTTGGATTGTCGCTTGGTTTGGAGGCATGCAAGCGGCGGACGGTGAAGCCAGGGTTGAGCGCTAGTCCAATCCGCGCAACTGTTCTTGCCTCATCAAGGAAGCCCTGCAAACCTAGTGCGGCGGCGAGCCCAAAATGCGTGAGAGGAGAATTTCGGTTGGCCTCGATGCTTCGCCTGAACCAACTGGCGGCTTCTGCGTCCGCACCAAGCTGTACCTTGGCCGCGCCTACAAAATGCAGCCACCGGTGGGCAAAGATATCGCGGGAAGAAAGACGGAGAGCGTCGAGTATATGACCTTCGGTCTCGGCTGCGCGACCCAGATAGTATTTAGCCATCCCGATAACGCCATGCGCATTAGCCAAATTGCGATCAAGCGTTAGCGCCTGCTCGCACTCGGCAATCCCCTGGGTAGCCCGGTTTGTCGAAATGTAGAGGTTACCTAGGATCAAGTGAGCCACTGCATGGTCCGGGGTTAATGAAAGTGCTTTGATCGCATTTTCTTCAGCTGCCGAATAGCGCACGGCTCGGTCATCCGTTAGTAGGTAGGCTCCTATTGTCAGATCGACCATTGCCATGCCGCTCAGTGCTCCGACCCCCTGGGGATCAATAGCCAAGGCACGTTCGAAGAAGCTCCGTGCTTGCGCCATGTGTTCGGGGGTCGGCCCCTTGTTGAACCGAGCGACGCCCTGAAAGTACAGGTCCATCACATCAGGATGCAGTGAGCGTTCCGCCCGTCGCGCTTCGGCCTCAACGAGTTGGGCATTCAGTGTATTGGCGAGCCGCGATACGATTTCGTCCTGTATGTCGAAGAGGTCCGCGACTGGCTTAGTGAAGCGCTCGGCCCACAGGTGATTGCCGGGTTCGGTGTCGATCAACTGCACATTGATCCGAAGCCGATCACCGCCCCGCTGCACCGAGCCTTCGAGCGCGTAACGGACGTTTAACTCGCGGCCGACCTGTTTAAGATCGACCGCTCTGCCCTTGTACGTGAATGCGGTGTGCCGACCGATAACGAATGAGCCGCTGATCCGTGACAAGTCCGTAGTCAGGCTCTCCGTCACTCCATCGACGAAATAGTCCTGCTCGGGATCGCCACTGAGGTTGGCAAAGGGCAGCACAACGATGGAAAGACGAGGCGGCGAACGCGGGGTCGGCCCGACGCTGTCAGCCGGTGTTATCGGGGTGCGTCCATGCGCGACCGCTGCATAGGCGCGGACCGGGCGGGCAATATTTTTGAGGTTTTGCTCACCCAGGTCAAGAAACTCAGCGCCGATCTTGCCTCGGATGTGGTCATAGGCAGAGGACGAAATGCAAATGCCGCCGGGTTCGGCGATGCTTTCAAGCCGCGCCGCAATATTTACATCGTCGCCAAAAACATCGTGCGGCTCGATAATCACGTCGCCAACATTGATGCCGACACGGAAAGCTATCCGCCTGTCTTCCGGATCGGCGGTTGTAAGCTCTCCGATGCGGGCTTGGAATTGGACAGCGGCTCGAACGGCTTCGACCGCGCTTGGAAACTCCGCCAGGAACCCGTCGCCGGTATTCTTCACGATCCGACCGCCGTGTGTGGAGATTGCGGGCGTGACACCGTCCGCGAGGAGCGTTGTCAGTTTAGCATGCGTGGCTTCTTCGTCATGGTGCATTAGCCGCGAATAGCCCGCAACGTCAGCGGCCAATATCGCCGCCAACCGACGTTCAACTCGGATGGGCGGCTCTTGCACCATGGCATGCAGTCCAACCCAGGGCCCACTCTACGGGGGATCAGAGGAGGGTGCCAAACCCGTTACTCGCGTAGCCATCATGCCGATCCGTTGGAAGAGGGTCAAAAGAATAAGTGTTGCCCAAATCCAAATTTCTTCCGAGCGTCGCGATCGGAAGGCCAGGGGGTACTGCGCAGGTGCAAGGAATGGACGTGGCGTTGACTGCCTATGTGTCAGTGCTCCGCCGACTCCGAGACGAACGTGGCCAGTTCGGGCGTTGCGGGAGTGCGCAGGATGTCCGAAGACCCCATTTCGTGGACCTTGCCGTCCCGCATGTAGATCACACGGTCCGCCACCTTGCGGGCAAACGCCATCTCATGCGTCACCAGGATCATCGTCATTCCGTCGGCTGCGAGCTGCTCCATGACGCGGAGGACTTCACCGGTGAGCTGCGGGTCAAGCGCCGAAGTGACCTCGTCGAACAGCATCAGCTTGGGTTCCATGGCGAGGCTGCGGGCGATCGCCACGCGCTGCTGCTGCCCGCCGGAGAGCTGCTCGGGATAGTAATCCATCTTCTCGCGCAGCCCGACCTTGGAAATCACCGTGTCGGCGATCTCGCGCGCTTCTTTCGGCTTGATGCCCTTCACCATGCGCGGAGCCAGCATGATGTTCTGGGCGACCGTCAGGTGTGGGAAGAGATTGTAGCTCTGGAAGACGATACCGACATCACGGCGCAGCGACTTCAGGTCGACGCCGTCATCGTGGAGCTGATGACCGCAGATCAGCATCGATCCCCCCTGGATCGTCTCGAGGCGGTCCATGCAGCGAAGCGCCGTGCTCTTGCCCGAGCCGCTTTGGCCGATGATCGCAGCGACCTCGCCCCTGTTGACCTCGAAGGTGACGCCTTTGAGGACCTCGAGATTGCCGAAGCTCTTGCGGACGTCCTTGAGTTCAACGATGGCCGACATTGAGTTTCCTTTCGAGGGCCCTGCTCTGGACCGACAGCGGATAGCAGATCGCGAAGTACATCAGCGCGGCGATCCCGAAATACAGGAACGGCTGAAACGTCGCGTTGTTGATGATCTTGGCGTTATAGGAGAGCTCGGCGTAGCCGACGACCAGCGAAGCAATCGACGTGTTCTTCACGATCTGAACCATGAAGCCGACGGTCGGGGGTATCGCAATCCGCAGCGCCTGCGGCAGGATGACGGCCGTCATGCGCTGCCAGCGGGTGAGGCCGAGACACTCGGCGGCCTCCCACTGCGGCTTCGCCACCGCCTGAATACATCCACGCCAGATCTCGCCGAGATAGGCGCTGGCATATAGCGTGAGCGCAAAGGTGGCAGCCCCGAGCGGCGACAGGGAATCGTAGCCGAAGATGCTCGGGCCGTAGAAGCAAAGGCCCATCAGAACGAGAAGCGGCAGGCCCTGCATGATTTCGATATAGGCAGCCGCCACGCGCGAGACCGCGGCAATCGGTGAGATGCGGGCGAGCCCGACGAGGAAACCGATCAGGCCGCCGAACAGGAAGGTCAGCAAGCTAAGGACAATGGTCCCCCAGAGTCCCTTGAGCAACGAGATGATGAAAGCACTGTTCATTTGCTGTTTCCCGCGCTCAAAGAGGAGTTCCGAGCTTGCGGCGGCGTGGAAACATCGCGAGCCCCAGCAATGTGAAGCCGGCGCGCACAAGCACGGCCAGCATCAGGTAGATGATTCCAAGCACGACGAAGATCTCGAAGTTGCGAAATGTCTCGCTCTGAATGCGGTTTGACATTCCAAAGAGCTCTTCGACGCCAACGGACGAGACAATGCTCGAGGCAAGCATCAGCAGCACATATTGGCTCGACAGGGCGGGATAGACGCGCTCAAGGGCAGGTCGAATGACCACATGCAGATACGTCTGCGCACGGGAAAGGCCGAGGCAGGTCGCCGCTTCGAGCTGTCCGCGATGGATCGAGTCAATGCCCGCCCGAACGATCTCGGTCGTGTAAGCGCCGATGTTGACCGTCAGGGCGATGGTCGCGCCGACCAGGATCGGCAGTCGGATGCCCAGGCTTGCGATGCCAAAGATCAGAAAGTAGGACTGCACCAGCAGGGGCGTATTGCGAATGAACTCGACATAAAGCGAGACGATTGCGCGCGCCCAGGATGGTCCGCCGGTTCGGACCACCGCGCAAAAGGCGCCGATCAGGATCCCGAACACGGTGGAGAAGAAGGTGAGGCGGAGCGTCGTCCAGACACCCTCGAGCAAGAGAGGCCAGTACGCCAGCACGGCTCCGAAGTCGAATTGATATGTCATGAAACTCCGCCTGCTCCACCGTGAGGGACCACATCACTGAGATGCGGCGACGACCTCTTTGGGGAGATCCGTGCCCTGGAACTTCCTGAAGATTTCCTGCAGTTTCCCGTTCGCGATGTTCTTTTTGACCCACGCGTCGACCCATTGCTTCAGCTCCGTGTCCTCTTTGCGCATGCCGACGCCCATGGGAGCGGTGCGGAGAGGGAGTTTGGGTTCGAGATTCTTATCCGGATTCTTCTTGTTGATGAGATCGACCAGGGTCGGCACTTGCGCCACGAGGTCAGCCTGGTTCGATACCACCGCGGTCATGGTCGTGGCTTCGTCTTCGAAGCGGATGATCTGGGCATCGCGGGGCGCCGCCGCGGTCAGGTCGGCGTCGTTGGTGGTCCCGCGCGTGACCGCAATGCGCTTGCCCGACAGGTCGGCGAAGGTCCTGATTTCCATGCTCTTCGGTGCGGCCACAAATGTCGTCGCGCCGGCATAGGGAAGCGAGAACGCGATCAGCTTCTTGCGTTCGTCGGTGATCGACAAGGCCGACATGATGGCGTCGGCTCGATTGGAGAGCAGGAACGGAATGCGGTTCGCGCCGTTCGTTGCGACGACCTCCATCTTCACACCAAGGTCCGATGCCAGCAGCTTGGCCGCCTCGACCTCCGACCCCGTGGGATTGAGGTTCTCGTCCTTGAACGACCATGGCGGCACGCTGAGATCAATGGCGATGCGGATCGTGCCGGCGGCTTTGATTTTCTCCAGCGTGTCGGCGGACGCGGCCTGATTGATCGCCGCAAGCGAGATCATGGTGAATGCGAATATCCTTGCAAGACGTTTCATGCGTCCCTCCTGATTGGAAATGATCGGTCAGAGTGCCGGTGGAAGTGTTTCGCTGATCTCAGCGAGAAGCGGCGCAAGTGTATCGACGATCAACTCGAGCGAATTTTTCCAATTCGTCCTCCCAAAGCTCATCGGATGTTTTGATTGTTTGTTTGAGACGTTATCGAGCGTCGGTTCCGAGGAGAAGCTTATCTTTCGCCTTCGGAAAAAGTCGTCTCACTTCGTGAGACTGCGTCGGCCGATCCTGCCGTTGCGAGGGGTGAATCGGAAACGACAGCAGCGCCTTCACTGGTGCTCCACAGTCCACTGGCCCCGCTTGCGAATAACGGTTGGCCGTTCAGCACTTGCCGAGCATGAAAGAGAACAGCAGGTCGATTTGTCCGTCGAGCATGTGGGTGCCGTCGCGCGTCGCGCAGCCGCGTTTTGCGGCCTCGGCGAGCAACCTCGTCGGCACCGGATCGGTGATGACGTCTGCGACGACCATCTGCGACGTGAGCTCGCTCGGGTCGATGGGAAGCGGATCGCCGTCCCGCAAGCCCGCGGATGTCGCGTTGACGACGATGTCGCAATCCTGCGGAACCGTGCTGCCAATGGAGACTCGGCCCGCGTACGCCGCGCCGAGTTTGTCGAGCAGTGCGTTCTGGCTGTTGGCGTTGACGTCGTGAAACGTCAGGTGGCGTGCGCCTTCCTCCAGCATGGAGACGCCGATAGATGATCCGGCGCCACCGGCGCCGACCATGTACACGCTCTTTCCGCCTATGGTGTGTCCAGCCTTCTTGAGGCCGGCAGTCAGGCCCGCTCCATCGAAATTGTCGCCGAACCAGAGGCCATCGCCCTCGCGACGCATCGCATTGATCGCGCCAAGCACGCGAGCACGCTCCGACAGACGATCGCAGTGAGCGACCGCTCCGAACTTGTGCGGCAAGGTTATGAGGATGCTGTCGATGTTCGGCATCGCCTTGAGCACAGGCAGCGCCGAATCGAGGTTGCCCTTCTCGATATGCAGGGGCACCAGAACGCCGTCATAGCCGGCTTCTCGCATTCGCTCGGTCAACCAGCCCGGTGCAAGGACCTGGGCGATGGGTGAACCGATCAGCGCGTGAACGCGCGTTCTTCCTGTGATCGCCGGGGCCACGACTATGATCCGAGCTCCGTTTGCCGCTCAGGACAATTTCGGCGCCGGCGAGGGCGGCGCCATGGCATAACCTCTGGCCTCGTAGTCGAACTCGTGCAGCTTGTTTACCGCCTCGGCCTTGTTGACGGGGGAAGCGTAGTAAGCCCGTATTTCGGCGATGCGCGTGATATCATCATTGAAGATGTACCATTCGTCGCCGCGGAGGACCTCGCCGATGGCGGTCTTCCAGTGCGTCCATTCGATGACGGCTTCGTGCCCGTTCTCGCTCGCGAGCACCTTTTCGATCGTCCAGCGCGACCCCAAGGTCTTGACGCACCAGACCCAGCCGTCCGCGATCGCCTCGGCCCCACGCCAGGGTGCGCCCGGCAGACCCGGGGGGAAGTAGTGGACGGCGTCGCTCGTGAAGCAATTGATCAGGGCGCTATGGTCGGCGTCGTTGCAGGCCTGGAAGTAACGCCGAATGAGAGCTTCGGCCTGCTGAGCCTTGGTCGGCGCGGCCATCGCCTTACTCCGCCGCCTGCTGACGGGCACGCCATTCGGCGTATTCCTGCAGCGTTGCTTCGTTCGGCGGATAGGTTCCCCAGAGCGGTGCGCCGGCATCGATCTTCGTGAACAAGAACTTCTCGCGAAGCTCCTGCTCGTAGGAATCGTTCGCCAAGTCTTCGGCGATCGTGCGCGGCACGACAACGACACCATCGCTGTCACCGACGATGATGTCGCCGGGATAGACGGCGACATCGGCACAGCCGATCGGCAACTGCATATCGACAGCGCGATGGTAAGCAGGGCGTGTCGATGCCGTGTTGGCCGTGCAGTAGGCGGGAAAGGGCATCCTGGAGATTTCCGTCCCGTCGCGGAATGCCCCGTCGGTGATCGCGGCTGCGACGCCCTTGCGCATCATGCGCGTCATCAGCATGTTACCTGCGGACGCCGCACGGGGATCGTTGCGGCTGTCGATCATCAGGACCTGGCCTGCGCCGATCGCTTCGACCGCCTCCCACTGCATGTTGTCTTCGCCGCGCTTGCGCAGATCCGCGAGATCCCAATCCTTGTCTTCGCGCGACGGAATGAACCGTAGCGTGAATGCCTCGCCTGCGAAGGACCCGGCATTCGGATTGAGTGGCTTCACGCCGACGAGGAACTGCTGGCGATAGTTGCGTTTGAACAGTTGGGTGGTGAGCGTCGCGGTCGAACAAGCCTTCAGCTTATCCAGGGTTTGGTTTGAAATCGGGGCCATTGTGGTCTCTCTCCAGAGGGATCAGCGATCGAATGACGGAGGTTCCTTCAAAGCAGGGCGCCAATGCTCCTTGACTGGAGTCACCATAGCTCTCGTTGGCGCTGGAGGAAGATGCACCGGCTGCGGAAGCGGAGGGATGTCTCATATCGTGAGATCATGTCCGAGCGGCATATCGCTCGATCACATCGATGCTCGGTTCAAAGCCTATTCCGTGGCTGCTCGATGCAGTCACGACGCCGTTGGTGGGTTGTGGTGTCGCGGCGAGCCATGCCTCCGGCTCGACGAACAGAAACTCGACCAGCGTTCCCTCGGACGCGAGAGGCAGCATCGCCAGCGTCGCAAAATACCCCGGCCCGAAGTACGGCGTGTGTGGCATCGCGACCTTTCCCGCCCGTTTGCAAGCTGCCAGGATCTGGAGAAACTCCGACGTGCCGCCGACCTTCGTCATGCTCGGCTGCGGATAGGTGACGGCGCTTATGATGCGGTTGAAATCGAAGGCTGTGCTGGCATTCTCGCCCGTTCCGACGGGGACGCCAGCCGTCTCGATCTCCACCATGCTTTGATAATCGTCAGGTGGAAAGACCGGTTCTTCCACCCAGAGGACGTCGCACGTCCTGAAGGTATCGCGCAGTGCCAACGCTTCCTTCATCGACCAGGCGCAATTGGCATCAACCATGAGGGGAATGTCGGGCCCAATCACCTCTCGAGCGCGCCTGATGATGTCGGGTGCGATCTCATGCAGCTTGATGTGACGATAGCCGAGCTCGAGGGCGCGCTCGCACTGCCTGGCGACAAGATCCTTGTCGCCGTACCTGACGAGACTTGCGTAGGCGGGACGGTGCGATGGACCATCAGCTCCCAGCAGGCGCCAGAGTGGCAGGCCTTGGCGCTTTGCTTTCAAGTCCCAGAGCGCAATGTCGACGCCGGACAGCGCGAAGAGAGTAATGCCGTAGCGGCCAAACAGATGAAGCTTTCGCTGCACGTCCAGGTTCCACGCGGCGATGTCGTCAATGCTTGCCATCGTCACGAAGGGCGCGATCATGTGGTCGACGGCCGCTTTCACTGCCTCCAGGCAGAAATAGGCGAAGGCGTCTCCCCAGCCGACGTTTCCCGCCTCGTCTTCAACCCGAATCAGAACCATGTCGAGCGTGTGCCAGCGAGAGGGAGTGCCGCCCACGCCCTCTCCGCCGTCGGCAAATGGAATTCTTGTCGGAAAGGTCTGCAGCGAGACGATTTTTGGCACGGAGGTGCTGTCGCGATCGGCGGGCATGAATTCTCCTAGAGCATGATCCGGAAAAGTGTGAAGCGGTTTTCCCTCGCGACAAACGCGGAACGCGTTTGCGCGGAGATCATGCTCAAACAATAACCCAAAGCGCGATGACGATTCATCCCAATCTCATCGCGATTTAGAGACTTGCGATCGAGTCTGCGAAGCCGCGCTCGCCGACGTCGATCGACAAGAGGTGACCGGACAGGGGTGCCTTGGTGAGACTTTCCCGAGACAGGCCGGCACGTGCGCTCGTCACGAAGAGCTCGGACAGGGAATTCCCGCCGAATGTGATGCCAGTCGGGTTTGGCACCGGCAGCGCGACCGTTCGCTCGATTTCTCCGCTGTCATTGAGCTTGATCACGCTCCAGCCCTCGGACAGCCCGATCCATGGATTGAAGTTTTCGTCGACGGCCAGGGCGCAAGGCGCGCCCGCGACTTTGGGGATGTCGGCGAACTTGCGCCGCCGGCCGGTCTTACGTTCCAGGGAGTAGATGCACTGGCGACGCGGCTGCGTCGCGAACAGCGTTGCCTCGCCAGCGAAGGCGATGTCGGTCACTTCGCCCTGCAACTCGAACGCGGGCTGGACGCCGGACTGCTTTCGCCATGGGCCGATCCTGCTGAGGTTGGCCTCCACGTCGAATGCGGCGGCCCAAATCTCTCGGTCCGGAGACGCGCGCAGCACTTTGAGCGAGATACCTGGCGTTCCCTTGATGCGCTCCTGACGACCCGATAGATCGTCTATGACGACATCATTGCCGACGGAGAAGGCGATGCCATTTTCGACGAGGCACATCGAGTTGATGCTCTCGGCCAAGGCCTGCAGCGAGATCATGTACGAATTGTCGCCCTCCGCCCTGATGGCAGGCGCCAGCAGATCAGCCCAAACCAATGTCCGCGTACGCAGGTCCCAGCGAGGCGTTGCGCCGATGAACGCCGCGTCTTGTGTCCACACCTTGTAACCGTCCGGCGCATGCCGGGCGCTCTTGATCGTCGGCGCAAGCAGGTCCGAGATTCGCTTTGCGACTTCAACGAGCTCTTGTCCCAACTGCTCGGCGCGCTGCGCGGTGATGCGGAACGTCGGACCGGCCACGCTGATGGCGGCCAACGGCTTCCCGCCGGGATCCAGAATTGCCGTTCCGACGCAGCGCGTGCCGAGGATGATTTCCTCGTCGTCGATTGCATAACCGCGTGCGCGGACGATTGCGAGATGAGCCCTCAATTGCTGGGGATCGCAGATCGTATTGTCCGTGAATTTCGTGAGCTCGCCGCGCAGCGCCAGCTCGAGCTGAGACTCCGAGAGATGGGCAAGAATTGACTTGCCCTGACTCGTGCAATGCATCGGTTTCAGTGCCCCGAGCCTTGCATTCGACCGTTCGGAATGAACGCTTTCGAAACGGCCGAGCGACAGAACATGACTGCCCTCTTGCACCGCAAGGTAGGCTGTCTCTCCCGTCAAGTCGCGTAGTCGCCGAAGTTCAACGGAGGCGATCGATGCGAGATCCGACGACGACCACGCGTTCTGTGCCAAGTCGAGGAAGTTGAAGCCGAGCGTGTAATTTTGAGTTCGAGGATCGGCGCGGATCAACCCGCGCGAGATCAGCGCAGCCAGGATGCGGTAAAGCGTTGCGCGCGGAATGCCGGTTTGCTCGGCGAGTATCGCTTGATCCAGGGAACCCGGCGACCTGCCGATCAATTCGAGGATGTCGCAAGCCTTGCCCAGCAGCGCCGTTCCGGCGACGCTCTTGGGATGGATCAGGTCTGGCGACCACTCGATCTCGCGTTCAGGCATGGCTCGAGTTTAGTTTCAATGGATGAGACGATCCAGCCTGGTGCGCTGCACCAAAGAGCTCAATTGAACTGAGCTGCCCACATCATGGGACTTGGATGCCGGTGGCTTTTGCCGCGCCAGCTCGGAGCTGCGACGCGCCGCCAGCGGGTACGGCTACTGCGTCAGGTGCGCGGAGGAGATGGCCTTCTGAAACAGCGCCGTCAGCGCGTCGCTGATGCTGCTGTCGCTCGACACCTCATAGTAATAGCCGGAGGTTGCGCAGGCCTTCATCTGGGTCGCGATCGAGCTGCGCCAGGGCGCGATGTAGGTGGTGTACCAGCTGTTGTTGGTGATCGCGAGATACGTGGTGTAGAGGATCGCGATGTTGATGCCACGATTCTTGATTGTATCGCAGATCGTGGTGGTGAGCGGCTCCTGGCATCGTCCCGACGAGGTGATGACGGTCTCGGAGCAACTCGACGGGTAATAATAGTCGGCCACACCGTCCGAGATGAAGAATAGCCATTTTTGCGGCGAGGATGCAGTTCCGGTGCCGGGAGTAGGAATCGTGCTGTTCATCGAGGACAGAATGCCGTCGAAGTCGGTGCACATGTCGTTGTTGTAGTTGGTGTAGGGAATCGTCATCAGGTCGACAGAAGAGACGGCCGTCTTGACCGACGAGAGGTTCGACGTGAGCGATGAGATCGTCGTCAGGCCGATGGAGCTGCAATCGCTTCCCATGGTGTAGACCGCCATCCGGTATTGGTTGCTGACGAGCTCGCTTGATGTGGCGGTATCCGTCAATGACTGCGTTGCGGTCCGCACCAGGTCGATCCGCATCGTGATGCCGAGCTTCTTCGCGATCGAATAGTAGCTGCTGGTTTGTTTCGTCTTTTTGGAGCTCGACGTATAGGTGTCGTGGCAGGCGAAGGCGCAACTGTCGGAAGTTGCGGCCTGCAAGGCGGTCATATCAGCAGTGGTCGCGCCAAGCCCCTGCGATGGCGAGTTGTCGAGCAGCACGTAGAAGTCGATATAGCTGGGCAGCGAGGCCGCCGCCGACGAGCTCGCCGAAACCGTCATGGTCTTGTAGCCCACTAGACCCATGAAATAATTCGAAACGGTCAATGTTGCCGTGCCGGTAGCCGTCCGGGTGGTCACGGTATCTGTCACCGTGATGGACACTGAGCTCGTTGTCATGCCGTATGCGGACATCTGCGCGGCATACGTGTTCAGTGCATCGCTCTGTGCCGTGGCTGCGGCGTTTGTGATCTCGCTCTTTGCGGTGGCGACCAGCACCGCGGTGTCGAGTGCTGCCGTCAGCTTGGCTCGGGCCCGCACTGCGAGGGAGTAATCGACCGCGGCGCCGACGGCGGCGAGAACGGGCAGTGATGTAATGGCGAAGATCACGACGACATTTCCGCGGCGATCGGAGCAGAAACGCGAGAGCAGGCGACCAAAACGCGTGGCAGCAAACGTCAACTTGGTGCACCCCCTAAGCGAAGAATTGAGCGCTTCAACGTAGCGCCCAGATGCTTACGGGTCGGTTGCTCAACGCGTGAGGAGACGTTTCCGCAGCGTTGCTGACTGTGTCGCGTACTCGCGGCACAGCGTATCGAATCATCGACGTGGAAAGGTGGGCGCCGATCGTCCCTTGGTACTGCTGAGATTGATTCGGTAGTCGTCCTGGAGCGCCGCTCTCTCATTTGAGCGCAGAAGTGGAGCGTCTCTCCAGAACAGTCGCCGGGGGCAGCCGATGCCACCTTCTCACGCAAGAGGAGGAAGAGAGCTCAGCCTCTTGCGCTCAGCACCGCTCGGGCCGCTGCCACATACTCCCGCCAATGCGTTTCCGCGAAGCGCTCGGCCTGTCGTGCGCAGGTGATGTCGGGCGCGTGCGCGGCCGCGATCATCCTGGCGAAGCGTTCTTCGGCTATCGTCAGGTCCACCACATCGTCGGTTGAAGCCAAGGCGCTGCTTGCGGCCTGCGGCGCGGCGACGAGCCCTGCCATTCCGGCCAACAAAACACGGCGTGATGTCTTCATTGCTTTCATCCTCTCTGGTCCTGATCGCGCGGTTCTGGCAGGCGAGTGTGTCGTTGCGATCACGGCAGGGTAACGGCGTGCGCCCGGACAGTCCACAGATTGCAGATGCGGCTTGACGCTGCGGGCGATCGCGGCCCAACTTGCACGAAGCAATCCGCACCGAGCAATTGTAGGGGGCACCGGCCGCGCCGACGTGCAATCGTTCGGCGGGGCGCGGCTTGGCCGCCTGGCACAGGTCCAGCCCCTCACCCAACCGATCGTGCGGCTCCAGCTCGATCGCATGAACGACGACGGCAACCGCCTGTTCGGTATCACGACGCTTGTCGCGCGGATGCCGAAACCGTCTTGTCAGGTGACTTTGCAACGGAGTTCCTGCGTGGTGGATTTTCGGTAAAGCAAACCCATCGCAATTGTCCGGATGACGGTGCTACGGCTTCTCTTGCACTCACTGATGGACAAAGGCTTTTGTCACGCGTCGACCTTCGCCCGGCAGCGTTGCCCGTCAACAGATCGTTAGCCTTTCCCGCGAAATCGCCCGCTGCGTTATCCTGCCGCAAGGGGCATTGCGGCAGACTGGAACAGATTTCGTCTGGGAGGTTGCGATGCCCCGCTTGACGCCGGAACGAACGTTCCTGGCCGGGAAGATTATCTTCAACTTTGGGCAATCGTCGCTCGATTGCGTGGTGCGCCGCATGTCGGAGGAAGGCGCCACGCTTCAGCTCGAGACCGGTCTTGGCGTACCCGACCAATTCCAGTTGAAGCTTGCGGACGACGAGTTGCTGGCGTGCCGCGTGGTTTGGCGTTCCGATCGCGAGATCGGTGTCGCGCTCGGCACGGCTGGTGGCGAGGCGAGAAACGAGGAGGCGCCGACCCGGCGCGGCGACGCCTTGATGCGTAGCCAGATGCTGGCGCTGCGCGCCGCGCTCGATCACGTGCCGACCGGCATCGTGCTGCTCGACGCGCAGCTCAGGGCGCGCCTGATCAATCGGTCATTCCGCCAGATGTGGCGGCTGCCCCAAGAGGTCGCCGACAGCAATCCCTCGATACTCACACTGCTCTATCACGGACGGGATACGGGAGCCTACGAAGTGCCGGCCGCCGAGCTTGATGCGCTCGTTGCAAGGCGTGTTCGCCAGATCGAGGCAGGAGACCCCACGCCGGTCGATCTGCGCCGAACCAATGGCGATGTCATGCGCGTGCAGTGCACGCCGTTACCTGACGGCGGACGGATGCTGACCTACACGCCCGTCACCGATATCGTGCGCTCCTCCGACGAGCTGAAGCTATTGCGAGATGCGCTGGAGAACGTCCAGGATGGCGTGCTTCTCCTCGACTCCGAACTGAACGCGAGCTTCATGAACCGGCGGATGCGGCGGTTCTGGGAGGTCAGCGACGAGGAGGCAGTAGGCCGGCCAGCCTACGCGTCGCTGGTGCGGCGCGTGCATCGCGCCAGCGCGCCGGATCTGCCCCCAAGCGAACTCGCAAAATTTCCAGCCAAGCGCGTCGAAGAGGTCAAGGCCGGCGATCACGTGCGTGACCTTCAGACGCCGGACGGTAGGCGCATCCGCGCCCATTGCACGACGATGTCGAATGGCGGCCGCATGCTGACCTATGTCGATATCACCGATCTTACGCAAAAGGCCAAGATGCTGGAGACGCTGGCCACCACCGATCCGCTCACCGGCCTCTTCAACCGCCGCCATTTCCTGGAAAGCCTCGATGCCGAATGGAGTCGCTTCCAGCGCTACTATCGCTCGGTGTCGGTGTTGATGCTCGACATCGATCACTTCAAGTCGGTCAACGACCACTACGGCCATGCGGTCGGCGATGCCGCGATCAAGACGGTCGCTGCCGCATGCCTCGATGGCAAGCGCAAGTCTGATATCATCGGCCGTCTCGGCGGCGAGGAGTTCGCGGTTCTCCTGCCCGAGACCAGCCTGTCCCGCGCCAGAACGGTCGCCGAGCGCATCCGCAAGCGCGTGATGTGCTCGCATATCGCCGCCCACAAGATCCAGTTCGGCGTCACCGTGAGCATTGGCATCGCCGAGGCCAGCGTCAGCATGTCCGGCACCGATGCGTTGATGAGCGCGGCCGATCACGCGCTCTACCAGGCCAAGGCCGGAGGTCGCAATCGCTGCATTGCCTGGTCGCCACCGCTGCCCGCAAGCAAGGCGGCGGAGTGATCGCCGAAGTCGCTTCTATTTCTACCGTGTCACAAGCACTCTTCCTCATCCTGAGGAGCGCGGAACGCGCGTCTCGAAGGATGGCCGCGGGTGATATCCGGGCCTTCATGGTTCGAGACGCGCTCCGCGCTCCTCACCATGAGGGTCTTGTGACGCAGTAAGACTAGTCCGGCACCGGCACATCGAACGTGTTCAGCGTGACCGAGACCATGCAATAGACACCGACGAGATAGGACAATTCGGCTGCGCCGTGCTCGCCGAACTCCTTCACCGCGGCGCGCCAGGTCAACTCGGGCAGCACGCCGCCGCTCACCAGTGCGGATGCCATGTCGTAGGCGACGGCTTCCTGCTTGGTCAGGTCGACCGGCCGTTGGCCGGCCACGATGGTCGCGAGCTTCTCATCCGACAGGCCGCGCTGCTCGGCGACCAGCACATGGGCATAGAGTTCGTAGCCGGAGCGGAAATGCGAGCCGGTGACGAGGATCGCGACCTCGCGCACCGGCGCCGGCAGCAGCGGATTCGATGCGATCGCCTTGACCAGATCCCACACCGGCCTGCCGAAACGCGGTTCGCGGAGCCAGGGATTCCACGGGCCGAGCAGCGCGCCGTCCTCGCGCATGTTCACAAAGCCCTTGAAATGATCCTTGATGCCCGCTCGCATGTCGTCATACAGCGGCTTCTGCTCGGCGGTCAGCTCTTTCGGATCGAGAATGGGAAGGCGCATGGCAGCTCTCCTCGTTCAGGGAGTGCCGAACGTTGCCCGGGCAGCGGCGCAAGGCAAGTGAAGTTGCCGTGACATGCGCGTCGCGATCCTGGTGGCATGGAGGCGCCGCTGCAACCGTGCTATGTTTTGGCGGGAGTCGCAGGCCGCACAACGAATTGAGGCGCCCGTGTCCTGGGTCTGCCAATTTGGACAATAAGCTTCTTGCTAAATGGATTTGAGATGAGAAAGGTTCTGGTTTTCGCTTTGGCCATTGTGATGCTGCTTGGAGGTCTGTACGTCGCGGGCCTCCAATTGTTCTTCAGCAGCAAGATCTATCTTTGGTTCGTCATTGGCGGGGTCACGGTGGCTACGGTGGGCGCCCATCTTTTGTGGACCGATATTCTCGCTCCAATGCTCAATATCCAAGCTAAAGACTGATTTTGCTCGTTGAACCGCTTACGCCACCGGTTCGCCAAGTGTGTGCATCAGCCGGTTGGCCCAGCCGAAGATCGCGGCCGACAGCACGAGGTCGAGCTGTTCGAGCCCGCTGAGGCCAGCGTCCGCCAATCTGCGCGCGTCGTCCGTCGTAGCCTCGATCGGCGTCGTCGATAGTTTCGTGGCGAAATCGAACAGTGCCTGCTGTCGCGCCTCCAGCCTGGCGTCGCGCTCGCCGGCAAAGATCTCCTCGACCACATCGTTCTGCCCCGTGAGGCCGATGAAGCGTGAGGCGTGAACGGCAGCACAATAGATGCAGCGGTTGACGATGGAGGCGCTGAGCGCGCCGAGCTCGCGCTCGGCAGTGGACAGGCCATCCTTGCCGTACATGATCATGTTGAACAGCGGCGAGCGGACCTCGAGCGATTCCGGATCATGCGCCAGCGTCAGCACGTAAGGCGACACGCCCTTGTTCGACGGCGTGACTTTCATCGCCGCGAGCTGCTCCGGCGTTGCGGAGGCGAGCTCTACCGGGGTGACGTAGGGCGACCAGGTCGGGATCGTGGCAGTGAAGCTGTGAACGACCTCGCTCATCTGGCCTCGACTGCCTTGAGAAGTTTCAGGCCGGCAACGACCCGCAACTGATAGTTCACGAAAGCGGCGAGTTCAGACAGCCGCACGATGTCGGCCTCGCTGACCCCGGCGGCCTTCAGCGTCTCGACGTCCTGTCGCGTCGCCTCGCGCGGGGAGAGCGTCAGGAGGTCGGCGTGGCGCGCCATGGCGTCGTTCAGCGCATCGCCGCAGGCTCCGCCGGGCTCGGCGAGGGTGGCGACATCCAGATCATGCGAATGCGCGAGATAGGATTCGTAGTGCGCAGTCAGGGCGGCATCGCCGACATGCCGGCACATCCGCGCCGCGAGCGCCGCGCGCAGGCCGTGGCTCAGCCCGCCGGGTTCGCGCGGCAGCAGCACCGCGTCATGCGCAGCTTCACTCAGGCGCAGGATCTCAGCGCGCGTTTTCAACGCCTGATTAAGCCGCGATCCCTCGGGCACGCCGGCCATCGTTTCGATCAGCGTGGTCACGCACCACCTCGTGAGTTCCGTGGGTTTGCGACATCCGCGACCGTAAAGCTGAGCGGCTTGCCCGTCTCCAGGAAGGCCGACAACTCGGCTTCATACGGCGCGGGATCGAGCCCACGCGCGGCGAGCCATTGTGGCTCATAGTAGGTCTGACGGTAGCGCTCGCCGGAATCGCAGATCAGCGTGACCAGCGAACCCGTCTCACCCGCGTTACGCATCTCGTTGGCGAGCCGGCACAGCGCCAGGAAATTGGTTCCGGTTGAGCCGCCGACCGCACGGCGCAGCCGGCGCGTCAGCAAATTCATCGCCGCGATCGTCGCGGCGTCCGGGATCTTCATCATGCGGTCGACGACGCCCGGCACGAAGGATGGCTCGCAACGCGGACGGCCGACGCCTTCGATCAGCGAGGGCCGCTCGCAGGTCTGCGTGCGATCCTGGGTCCGGAAGCACTCGAAGAAGGCGGAATGCTCGACGTCGGCGACGCAGAGTCGCGTTTGGTATTGCCGATAGCGCAGATAGCGCCCGATGGTTGCCGAGGTGCCACCGGTGCCGGCGCCCATCACGATCCAGTCCGGCACCGGGCGTGGCTCGCCCTTGAGCTGGGTGAAGATCGACTCGGCGATGTTGTTGTTGCCGCGCCAGTCGGTGGCGCGCTCGGCAAAGGTGAACTGGTCCATGTAGTGGCCGTTCAGGCGCGCGGCGAGCGCGGCGGCCTCCGCATAAAGCGCGCGGCCGTCGTCGATCAGATGGCAGTTGCCGCCATAATGCTCGATCGCGGCGATCTTCTCCGCCGAGGTCGTGCGCGGCATCACCGCATAAAAGGGTACGCCGATCATCTGCGCGAAATAGGCTTCCGAGACCGCCGTCGATCCCGATGACGCCTCGATCACTGGCGTACCTTCGCCGATGTGACCGTTGCAGAGCGCGTAGAGGAACAGCGAACGCGCGAGGCGATGCTTCAGGCTGCCGGTCGGATGGGTCGATTCATCCTTCAGATAGATGTCGATGCCGGCGAGCGCCGGCATGATGAGGCGGATCAGGTGGGTATCCGCCGAGCGGCACTGATCGGCCTCGATCGCCGCAACGGCCTCGTCCACCCAGCCGCGCCTGTAGGCCGGTCCGACCGGGTTTTGGTGGCGGAAAGGGACTGGCTCCATCGGCATGGCAAAAATCTCTCATAATTCTTCTTGCGCATCAAGAAATATTGTTCATGCTATATCCGAATAATGCAAGCGCGCTGCCCATGAACAATGAAATTATCGACATCCGGCTCTTGGAGGCCTTCGCGGCGGTGATGTCGGCCGGCAGCATCACCGGCGCGGCGCGGTTGCTCGGCCGCTCGCAGCCGGTCGTGACGCGCCAGATCCAGGACCTCGAGGCCGATGTCGGCTACCTCCTGTTCTCCCGCAACGGTCCGCGCATCAGCCCGACGCCGAAGGGCGTGCTGTTTCATGCCGAGGTCGAACGGCTCCTGATGGGCCTGAAACACATCCGCCAGCGCGCCAACGCGATCGGCGCCGGTGCGTTGCCTGTACTGAGTCTCGCGGCGATCCCGGCGCTGGCCGCGGGCTTCGTCCCGGCCGCGCTTGCCGCGCTGGAGCGCGAGCTGCTGCCGGGGCAGGTCCATGTGCAGGCGCTCTCGGCTGAGAACGTCGTGCAGTCGGTGCTGTCGCAATCGGTGGATTTCGGGCTCGCCAGCCTGCCGGTCCAGCATCCCGGCCTCGACGTGCAATGGGTCTGTGAGGTGCCGTGCGTCGCTTGCCTGGCGATGGATCATCCGCTCGCGAAGAAGAAGGTGATCCGGCTCAAGGATCTCGGCGGCGCCCGTCTGCTGACGATGGCCAATCCCTACCGTCTGCGCCGCCGGGTGGACGAGGCGCTGGAACGCGAGGCCGTGCTGCCTGCGGAGGTCATCGACACCAATTCCTCGATGACCGCGATCGCGATGGCCAAGCAGTCGCTCGGTGTCGCCATCGTCGAGCCGGTGCTGACGTCGAGCCTTCCGGTGGAAGGCGTCGTCACCCGGCGCTTGGATGTCGTTATTCCCTTCCTGTTTGCCGCGCTCTCGCCGACCGGACGCGAGCTGACGCCGACGGTCGTCTCCCTCAACGACGCACTACGCGCGGCGGTGGCGCTGATGCCCGGCGCGAAGCTGCACAGCGGCGCGGCCGCAAGCCTCGAGCCCGATGAGGCGGCCGGCGAATTCGAGAAAGCCAATTCATGACGATGATGACGCCAAACGCGGCCGGCCTTGCGGCGCTCGAAGAACGACTCAAGCAGGACCTTTCGTGGCTGGAACTGCCGGCCAAATCCTGGGTGCCACGTCGCGTCGTGAACGGTGAGGCCACCGTCGACGTCGTGATCGTCGGTGCCGGCATGGCGGGCCTCGTTGCATCGGCCATGTTGAAGCGGCTTGGCGTCGACAACCATTTGGTGCTCGACCGTGCGCGCGCCGGCGAGGAGGGACCGTGGGTCACGTTCGCGCGGATGCGCACGCTGCGCTCGCCAAAGGAGCTGACCGGCCCCGCGATGGGAATGCCGGCGCTGACCTTCCGCGCGTTCTATGAAGCGCAATACGGCCGCGACGCCTGGAGGACGCTCGACCGCGCGCCGCGCACGATGTGGATGGATTATCTCGTCTGGTACCGCAAGGTGCTCAACCTGCCGATCCGCAACGAGGTGACGGTCGAGCGCATCCGCGCGCGTGCCGACGAGCTGTTCGAGCTTGATGTCGGCGAAGGTGGCGCGCCGCGAAAGATCCTGGCCCGCCATGTCGTGCTGGCGACGGGACGCGACGGTCTCGGCGGCGCCTACGTGCCGCCGCTGGCGAACAGCATCGACCGACGCTTCTGGGCGCATTCCTCCGATACGATCGACTTCGAAAAGCTGCGGGGCAGGCGTGTCGCCGTGGTCGGCGCGGGCGCATCCGCGATGGACAATGCGGCGGTCGCGCTGGAGAGCGGCGCCGCGCGGCTCGATCTCTTCATTCGGCGCGCGGATATTCCGCGCATCAACAAGTTCACGGGCATTGGCAGCCAGGGCGTCGTACACGGCTTTGCAGGCCTGTCCGACGCGTGGAAATGGCGCTTCCTCGATCACACGCTGAAGGCGCAGACGCCACCACCGCGCCAGAGCGTGCTGCGCGTCTCCGCCTATCCGCATGCGCATTTCCACCTGGCAAGTCCGATCGATGATCTCGTCATTGAGGGCGACCACCTTGTCGTGACGACGCCGAAGGGGCGCTATGAGACCGACTTCATGATCTTCGGCACCGGCTTCAAGGTCGACCTCGCGTTACGGCCTGAGCTTAGGGAGTTCGCACCGCATATCCGCTTCTGGCGCGATCGCTGCCCGACGCCTGTGGGCATGGACAATGCCGAGCTGGAAGGCTCGCCCGATCTCGGCGACGTCTTCCAATTTCAGGAGAGGGTAGCCGGCGCCTGTCCAATGCTGTCGCGGCTCTACTGTTTCAACTATCCGGCGACGCTCAGCCACGGCAAGCTCTCGGGCGACATCCCCGCGATCAGCGAAGGCGCCGACCGGCTCGCACGCGGCATCGTCCGTCGCCTCTTTGTCGAGGATCGCGAGATCCACTTCGCCAATCTCAAGGCGTTCGCCACGGCCGAAATTCTCGGCGACGAATGGATCGACGCCGACGCCACCCACCAACCCGCCGAGTAACCCAGCAACCGGACAGGCAAGCGCGAGATGCAGACGAACAAAAAAGCCATCGTGGCAGCGATCGCCGGCAATGCGATGGAATGGTACGACTTCACGGTGTTCGCGCTGATGACGCCGGTCATCAAGAACCTGTTCTTTCCGGTCGACCCGAAAGTCCCGGGCAGCGAGATCAACGCGCTGCTGCTCACCACCGCGCTGTTCGGCACCGGCTTCTTCATGCGGCCGGTCGGCGGTCTCGTGCTCGGCTATTTCGGCGATCGCAAGGGGCGGAAGGCGGCGATGACGCTCGGCATGGGCATCATGGCGCTCTCGGTCGCGCTACTAGCGTTGACGCCAACCTATGCGACGGCCGGTATCGCCGCGCCGTTGATCGTGCTGCTGGCGCGGCTGCTGCAGGGTTTTTCCGTCGGGGGTGAGTTCGGCACCTCGACCGCCTATCTGATCGAGGCGGCTCCTGCCGGCCGCACCGGCTTCTACGGCTCCTGGCAGATCGCAGGCCAGCTCATGGCGAACGTGCTGGGCGCAGTGCTCGGTGCCATCCTCACGCTGACGTTCACGCAGCAGCAGCTCGCGGCCGGCGCCTGGCGCATTCCGTTCTTCGTCGGCCTCGTCATCGTTCCGATCCTGCTCTACATGCGCGCCAAGGTCGTCGAGCCCGAAGCCTCCCGGCGCAACATGGCGGCCGTGCACAAGGAGCACTTCATCGCCGCCCTGAAACATCCCGGCCGCAATTTCCTGATTGGCATGGGCATGGTGGTCGCGAGCGCCGTCTCGTTCTACGTCACGTTCGGCTACACCGTCACCTATGCCAAGGAGGTGCTGAAGCTGCCGTTGATGCAGAGCTTTCTGGTGCAGATGATCGCGGCGATCGTGATGGTGGTCGTCGTCCCCATCGCTGGCGCCGTGTCCGACCGCTATCCGCGCAAGCCGCTGCTGCTCGCCTCGCTCACCGGCTATTTCGTCTCGCTCTATCCGCTCTATGCCTGGGTGATCTCCGAGCCGTCGATCGCAAAGCTCCTGGTTGCCCAGGTCGTGATTGGCTTCTTCAGTGCGTTCTTCCTCGGCGTCTACTGCACCACGCTGGTCGAGCTGTTTCCGATCCGCGTCCGTTCGACCGCGCTTGCGATCGTCAACAATGTCGCGGTGCTGATCTTCGGCGGCTTCGCCCAGTTCTTCGTGACCTGGCTGATCGCGCTCACCGGCTCTCCGCTCGCGCCGATCTTCTACGTCATGATCGGCGTCGGCCTCGGCCTGATCTCGGTGATCGCGATGCGGCCCGAGGACAGCGAGCGGGGCGTGGCCGTGGCGGAGCGCGTCGCCGAACAGGTCTCGTGACGCCGCGCGCCGCTCAAAGCGCGATGAGATGAGGATCTCATCGCGCTCCGGATCATGCTCTAGAACTCCAGCGGTGCGTTGTCGACGACCTCCTTCATCACGAAGAAGGTGCGGGTCTGGCGCGCGCCCGGTAGCGCGATGAGCTGCTCGGCGTGGATGCGGTTGAAGTCCTCCATGTCGCCGACCCGGATTTTCAGGAAATAGTCGAAATCGCCGGCGACGAGGTGGCAGTCGAGCACGCATTTCAGCTTCGCCACCGCCTGCTCGAAGAGCGCAAAGCTTTCCGGCGTCGAGCGGTCGAGCACGACGCCGACCATCACCAGCGTGCCCTTGGCCACCTTCTTCGGCGCGACCATCGCGCGCACCGAGGCGATAAAGCCGTCCTCGAACAGGCGCTGGGTGCGGCGATGACAGGTGGCGGGACTGATGGCAGCCGTTTCGGCCAGCTCCGCATTGCTGAGCCGGCCGTTATTCTGCAGCAATCGCAATATCTTAAGGTCGGTGCGATCGAGTCTTCCGGACATGGAAGATAATTCCGTTTTTGAGATATATTATGAGAGAAAAGATATCATCATGCGGCTGCAGTGCAAGACTCGGTGAAAGTCTAGCGCAATATTCGAGAGCACATTTCATCTGAGGAGTGATAGTTCCTCCCTTCAGTTCAACGCCAGATCGGGATGATTTCGCATGAAGCTGGAAAAATTCGAGCGCTATCCACTGACCTTCGGGCCGACCCCCATCGAGAAACTGGAGCGGCTGTCGAAGCATCTCGGCGGCAATGTCGAGATCTATGCCAAGCGTGAGGACTGCAATTCCGGTCTTGCCTATGGCGGCAACAAGCTGCGCAAGCTCGAATACATCATTCCCGATGCCATTGCCTCGAATGCCGACACGCTGGTGTCGATCGGCGGCGTGCAGTCCAACCACACCCGCATGGTCGCCGCTGTCGCGGCCAAGATCGGCATGAAGTGCCGCCTGGTGCAGGAAGCCTGGGTGCCGCACGAGGACGCCGTGTACGACCGCGTCGGCAACATCCTGCTGTCGCGCGTGATGGGCGCTGATGTACGTCTCGTCGAGGACGGCTTTGACATCGGCATCCGCAAGAGCTGGGAGCAGGCGATCGATGAAGTGAAGGCCGCGGGCGGCAAGCCCTACGCGATTCCGGCCGGCGCCTCCGTGCACAAATATGGCGGCCTCGGCTATGTCGGCTTCGCCGAAGAGGTGCGCAAGCAGGAGCAGGACCTCGGCTTCAAGTTCGACTACATCGTCGTCTGCACCGTCACCGGCTCGACCCATGCGGGCATGCTGGTTGGATTCGCCGCGGACGGCCGTGCGCGAAAAGTGATCGGTATCGACGCCTCCTTCACCCCTAGCCAGACCAAGGCACAGGTTCTTTCGATCGCGCAGAACACGGCAAAACTCGTCGAACTCGGCAAGGAGATCGTCGAAGACGACGTCGTGCTGGTCGAGGACTACGCCTATCCGACCTATGGCGTGCCGTCGGAAGAGACCAAGGAAGCCATCCGCCTCACCGCGCGTCTCGAAGGCATGATTACCGACCCCGTCTACGAGGGCAAGTCGATGCAGGGCCTGATCGACCTCACCAAGAAGGGCTATTTCGAGAAGGGCGCGAAGATCCTCTACGCCCACCTCGGCGGTGCGCCCGCGCTCAACGGCTACGCCTACGCGTTCCGCAACGGCTGAGGTCGGCCCGGATCGCGCCCTCCTGCCGGTGTCGTCCCGGCGAAGGCCGGGACCCATCAGGCAGTGGTTTGGCGAAGACTCTGGGTTGCCAGCTCGCGCAACTCCGCCCTGTGGTCATCGCGACGAGCGCAAGCGCTCGCGCGGGGATCCCGGATCAGCGCTCCGCTTCGCTGCGCTTGTCCGGGATGACAGCGGAAATATGGCGCGCTCTATCGCGTCCTGACCAGCCGCAGCAGCTCCTCGCCGTAATGCTCGAGCTTCTTGTCGCCGATGCCGGCCACGTTGCGCAGCTCGTCCAGCGTCGTGGGCCAGGCGCGCACGATGCCGTCGATCGTTGCATCATGCAGCACGACATAGGCGGGCACGCCGCGCTCGCGGGCGACCTCGGAGCGCCAGGCGCGCAGGCGTGCGCGCAATTCGGGATCAACGTCGCCCTGTGGCGCGCTAGCGGCGGGTGCAAGGTCGCCGCGGCGGGATTTTGCGCGGCTGGCGCGAATGCGCGAGCCAGGGGCTTCCTCGCGTAGCCAGACTTCCGTCTCGCCGCGCAAGACGCCGCGTGAGGACTCCGTCAGCTTCAGCGCGCCGAAAGCCTCGCTGTCGCTCTGCAGGTGCCCCATCGCCACCAATTGCCGCAGCACCGTGCGCCACTGCTTCTCGTTGAGCTCGCGGCCGATGCCGAACACCGACAGCTTGTCGTGGCCGAACTGCGTCACCTTCTCGGTCAAACGTCCCACCAACACGTCGATCAGGTGCATGGCGCCGAAGCGCTGTCCGGTGCGATAGACGCAGGACAAGAGCTTCTGCGCCAGCACCTTGCCGTCGCGCATTTGCGGCGGTGTCAGGCAGTTGTCGCAATTGCCGCAACTCTCCGCCGTAACCGTCTCGCCAAAATAGGCAAGCAGCCGCCTGCGGCGGCAATGCGCCGTCTCGGCAAGCCCAACCAGCGCGTCGAGCTTGCCGATCGATGCCCGCTTGAACGCGTCGGAAGCGGCGGACTCGTCGATCATCCGGCGCTGCTGCACGATGTCGGAGAGGCCGTAGGCCATCCAGGCGGCGGACGGATTGCCGTCGCGGCCGGCGCGCCCCGTCTCCTGGTAATAGGCCTCAATGCTCTTGGGCAGGTCGAGATGCGCGACGAAGCGCACGTCCGGCTTGTCGATGCCCATGCCGAAGGCGATGGTCGCGACGATGACGATGCCGTCTTCGTTCAGGAAACGATCCTGGTTGCGCGAGCGTACGCTGCCGTCGAGCCCGGCATGATAGGGCAGCGCCGGAATGCCGGCATCGCTCAAGGCGGCAGCGACCTCCTCGACCCGGTTGCGCGACAGGCAATAGACGATGCCCGCATCGCCGGCATGGCGCTCCCTGATGAACTCCTTCAGTTGCGCCACGGAATTGCGCTTATCGACTATCTCGTAGCGGATGTTCGGCCGGTCGAAGCTGGAGACGAATTGCGGCGCGTCCGCGAGTTGCAGCCGTTCGACGATCTCCTTGCGCGTCAACTCGTCGGCGGTGGCGGTGAGCGCGATCCGCGGCACGTCGGGAAAGCGCTCGGCGACGACCGAGAGCGCGACATATTCAGGACGAAAATCATGGCCCCATTGCGAGACGCAGTGCGCCTCGTCGATCGCAAACAGCGCGACCCTGGCCTGCGCCAGCATCGACAGGCAGCGCGGCGTGACCAGCCGTTCGGGCGCGACATAGAGCAGGTCGAGATCTCCGGCGATCAGGCGCCGCTCGACCTCGGAGGCCTCTTGCGGCGTCAGCGAGGAGTTCAGCGCGGCCGCGTTGACGCCGGATTCGATCAGGCCCGCGACCTGGTCGCGCATCAGCGCGATCAAAGGCGACACCACGATGCCGCAGCCTTCGCGCAACAGTGACGGCAACTGGTAACACAGCGACTTGCCGCCACCGGTCGGCATCAGCACCAGGCAATTGCCGCCTGCTGTCACATGCCTGATAATCTCGCCTTGCGCACCGCGGAAACCGGAGAGCCCGAACACCGAATGCAGCACCGACAGCGCGTCGCGGCCCTCGGCTGGCGCGGTCTGCGGGGCGGTGGAGGGGGCGGACATGGGCGTGTCGGTCCGGGCCGTGAGATTCGGTCAACGGCAGTGGCATGGCGAGGCGGCGGTGGCAAGGGTGTTTGCGCGGAACGGACGCTCTTCTCCTCTCCCCCTGTGGGAGAGGTGCCAAGCGAAGCTCGGCGGGTGAGGGGTTTCTCTCCGCGCGTGGATCTGGCGCAATGTGATGCGCGGAGAGCCCCCCTCATCCGGCGCTTCGCGCCACCTTCTTCCGCAAGGGGAGAAGGGAAGAAGTGTGCTACGCCCCAATTCGGCGTAGGGCTTCAGCGACCGTCACGATCGGAACGTCGCGCTTCTGCGCCGCCTTCAACGCGTGGTGCAACAGCGACGGCGTGCAGCCATAGGGGCTCGGCCGATTGACGACGTCGTGGCCGTAGAAGATCAGCCAGCCGCCGCTGGCCAGGGCCTCGTCCAGATAGCGATCGACGCCGCCGACATCGATATCCTTGTCGACCAGGGGAGACGAGCGCAGGAACTGCAGGTCGATGACGTCGCGATTGACGCCGGGAAGGATCCCGCGTGCTGAGCGGAAGCTCTTGGTGAGCTGCGGCTTGCGCCAGATCGAGGCGAGACCATACGGATAGGCAAAGTTCTCGAGCTTGATCGTCGGATCGAGCGCGTGAAAATAGTTACGGTTCAGCTCAATCTCGCGCGCCAGCGTGGCCTCGTCGAGATCCACCGCGCGGCGATGCGAGAAGGTGTGGCAAGCGATCTCGTGGCCGCGATCATGAAGCCGCAGGATGGCGTCGTTGGACAGCCCGAGCCAGTGATCGGACTTCTGGCCAATTTGGCTGCCGGCCAGATAGAAGGTCGCGCGGCCGCCATACTCTTCCAGCATGGGGGCGCCACGGCTCGCGGCGCTGTCGGGAGCATCATCGAAGGTGAAGCTGACCATCGGCGCGTGGGTCGGCAGCCGATGCGGCATCACGGCAAAATGCCGAGCCAGCCGATTGCTTACGCGTCCGTTGATTGCCGACCACACCAGGTTGTTTCCCTGTATTTCCCAAACGGGCGGTAGCAATGAACCATCCGCCCTTGGCCGAACGCAAGTTGTACAAGTCGTTATGCCTAACGAGGAAACCACCCCGCCCTTCAGCGCAGAGACAGCGGTGCGGCGGCATCCTCGGCGAGAAAATCGAGCCAGTTCCTGAAAAGCACGGCAGCAGCGCTGCCGGCGGCGATATCGCCGCGCAAATTCAGCGCAGGCAGTTCGCTCGCCATTGCCGGATGACGCTGATGCCTAGCGCGCTTTTCGAAGCGGCTGAGCTTCTCCTCGGTCGCCGCGTCGAAATAACTCGTGGGTAGCGCTGGATAGGCCTCGCGCTCGCGCGCGAGGAAACGGCCGATATCGCGCAGATATTCACGCTGCAGCGACAACGCGTCATACTCGGGATGGCCCTGGAAGAACACGAACCGGCTGGCATACTGCCGGGCGAAAACGTCAACGCCCGCCTTTGCCGAGCGTGTCAGCACCTGGTAACCATGCTTGGTGAGGTCGGCTTCCGCGACCTCATTCAGTCGCGAGTGCGAGACTTTGAGATGCGCCGGCGCGGCACGCGTGAGCGGATCGTTCGCGATCGTCTCGCAGTCGAAAATGCCGTGGCATTTGACGGCAAGCGGCCGCCGCACGATCCGGTCGAGATGCAACACCGCTGCATGCGCGGCAAGGCACGACCAGATCGCCGAGCGCGTATTGGTCCGCGCCCAGTCGATGATGTCGGTGAGATCGCGCCAATAGGGCTCCTGGTCGAGATCGGGCGCGACCGGCTCGGCGCCGGTCACGATCAACCCATCGAATCTTTGCCGCGTCAGATCGGAGAGATCGGAATATTCGCTCTCGACATGCCAGCGCGCCTCCGGCGAACGCTTGACCGAGGGCAGCGAGAAACGCTGGAAGCGGATACGGCGCCCGCGCCCGGCGGCTTGCAACAGCTTCATGAACTGTCGCTCGGTCGCCTTCAGTGCCGGATCCGGCATGTTGTTGATCAGCCCGATGGTGATCTCGCGGCCGTCACCGCGCGCGTCCTCCAGCGCCGGCACCAGGGCCGGGCTCAAAATACCTTGATCCTTGTCGATCAAGATGGTCATCGGCGCTGCCGTCTACTCCGCAGCTTGAAGCCGTTTCGACGGGCAGGCCTTTGCCAGCGCTTGGTCGATGTCTTCGATGATGTCGGCGATATGCTCGATGCCGATCGAGAGGCGGATCGTCTCCGGCAGCACGCCGGCGGCACGCTGCTGCTCCGCTGACATCTGGCGGTGCGTGGTCGAGGCCGGATGACAGGCGAGTGATTTTGCATCGCCGATGTTGACGAGTCGCGTGATCAGCTTCAGCGCGTCATAGAACGCCTTGCCGGCCTCCATGCCGCCCTTGATACCGAAGGTGAACAGGGACGAGCCGTTGCCGGCGAGATATTTCTGCACCAGTGCGTAATATGGGCTGTCCGGGAAGCCGGCATAGTTGACCCAGGCTACGCGCGGATCAGCGCGCAGGAATTCCGCGACCTTGCGTGCGTTCTCGACGTGGCGCTCCATGCGCAGCGCCACGGTCTCGATACCCTGGAGTAGCAGAAAGGCGTTGAAGGGCGACAGCACCGAACCCATGGTGCGCTGATAGATGCTGCGCGCGCGCTCGATGAAGGCGGTCTTGCCGAATCGCTCGGCATAGACGAGTCCGTGATAGGACGCGTCGGGCGTGTTGAAGGCCGGGAAACGTGCGGCGCGCTGCGCCCAGGGAAAACTTCCGGAATCGACGATCGCGCCACCGAGCGTGGTGCCGTGGCCGCCCAGAAATTTCGTCAGCGAATGCACGGAGATGTCGGCGCCGTAGTCGAACGGCTTGAGCAGGATCGGCGTCGCCACCGTGTTGTCGACGATCAGCGGCACGCCATGGGCATGTGCGATCTTCGCCAGCGCCTCGATGTCGCAGACATTGCCGGCAGGATTGCCGATGGTCTCGGCGAACACCGCGCGCGTGCTCTCGTCGATCAGGCGCGCGAGCGCTTCGGGCTTATCGCTCTCAGCGAAGCGGCCCGTGATGCCCTGGCGCGGCAGGATGTGGGAGAGCAAGGTATGCGTGGTGCCGTAGAGCTGCGGTACGGAAACGATGTTGCCGCCATGATCGGCGATGTTGACGAAGGCGAAATGCAGCGCCGCCTGTCCGGTTGCGACCGCAAGCGCGCCGACGCCGCCTTCGAGCTCGCTGATGCGCTTCTCCAGCACCGCGGTGGTCGGATTGGCGATACGGCTGTAGCGATAACCTTCCGCTTCGAGATTGAAGAGAGCTGCGCCATGATCGGCGCTGTCGAACGCATAGGCCGCAGTCTGGTAGATCGGCACGGCGACCGCATGCGTGGTCGCTTCTGGTTCGTAGCCGGCGTGAATAGCGATCGTTTCGTTGCGCATCGTCCACCTTCGCGTCCAGCGGGTCGCACTTTTGGGCACGTCAGTGGATGTGCGTTATCCGCCGTCCTCGTGTTAGAGGCGGGTGGTAAAGCGGGCAATAATTCGTCTAGAGATCGACGAAGTAACCCTAACGATTGATGCCGAATTAGCTAAAATTTGAATCAGGTTGCCGGCGCAGTCTGCGAACGCTCCTTCGTCACTTCGAGACCGCCCGCCGGACCTGTTCGCCGATCTGCGAGAGCACGAGCTGCGCCTGCGGCAGGATCGCGCCCATGGCGTGGAAATTGTGAACCATGCCATCGTGGCAGACATGCTCGACGACGACGCCGGCCGCCAGCAGCTTGCGCGCGTAGGCGTTGCCTTCGTCGCGCATCGGGTCGAACTCGGCGGTGTGGATGATCGCCGGTGGCAAACCGGCCAGTCGCGTCGCGCGGAGCGGCGAGATGCGCGGATCGGCGGCGTCGGTCCCGTCCGGCAGATAATCGGCGAGATCGGCGTCGATCGTGACGCGATCGATCAGGTGATTCTCGGCGAAGGCCTCGCGCGAGGGCGAGGTCTCCTCGAAATCGAGCACCGGGCAGATCAGGCATTGCGCGACGATGGAGAGCCCGGCGTTCTGCGTCGCCTCCTGGCACACGACGGCGGCAAGCGTTGCGCCGGCGGAATCACCGCCGATCACCAGCCGCTCGGCGTCGATGCCGAGGAGCGAAGCGTTTCGCGCCACCCATTCGGTCGCCGCGATCGCGTCGTCGATCGCGGCAGGAAATTTGTGCTCGGGCGCGAGGCGGTAGTCGACCGATACCAGGCGGCAACCGGTCACGTGCGCGATGCCGGCGGCGATGCGGTCATGGGTCTGGATGCTGCCGGCGACGAGCCCGCCGCCATGGAAGAACATGAAGCCCGGAGCTCGCGGTGCCGCGTTCTCCGGCGCATAGAGACGGTAGGCCAGCTCACCGCCGGGGCCGGGCAGCGTGCCGTCGGACGTCGCAACGCCAGGAGCCTCCGCGCGCGCAAACTGCATCAGCTTCGCCAGCGACTGCCGCCGTCCCTCGACGCTCGGGCGAGCGCGCGCCGCCGGCCCGGCCGCGGCCATCATGGTCAACAAGCGCTTCGCAAGGGGATCGAGCGGCATGGGGCGTTCTCTCGGGATCGCTGCCTTGAATCTGTGGATCAGCAATCCAGAATCGAGCCCCGTCGGTCAAGTTCCAAGCAGGAAATCCTTTAGGAATTCGGCCAATAGTGACGCATATTGCGGCATCACGGTAAGGGGAGGCTGGCTAATGGCCGAGAGCACAAAATCCATCGAATACTCGGCGAGCTGGACTTTCTTTGAAGGCAAGTGGCACGAAGGCAACGTACCGATCATGGGACCGCGCACGCATGGCGCCTGGCTCGGCTCGGTCGTGTTCGACGGAGCCCGCGCGTTCGAAGGCGTTGCGCCCGATCTCGATCGCCACGTCGCCCGTGCCAATCAATCCGCGATCAATTTTGGCCTCAAGCCAGTCGTCGAGACCGCCACATGGATGACGCTCGCGCACGAAGGCATTGCGCGCTTTGCGCCGAAGGCCGAGCTCTACATTCGTCCGATGTACTGGGCGCAGAACGGCTCGGGTGGCGGCGTGCTGTTCGACCCTGAAACCACCAACTGGTGCCTCTGCATCTACGAGGCGCCGATGCCGAAGCTGGTCGGCAACGCGATCACGCTGTCGCCCTTCCGAAGGCCGACGGCGGAATGCGCGCCGGTCGAGGCGAAGGCGGCCTGCCTCTATCCGAACAACTCGCGCGCGCTCGCGGAGGCGGCCTCCCGCGGCTTCCAGAACGCCCTGATGCTCGACATGCTCGGCAATGTCGCGGAGTTCGGCAATTCCAACGTGTTCATGGCGAAAGACGGCGTGGTCTTCACGCCGGCGCCGAACGGCACCTTTTTGAACGGCATCACGCGCCAGCGCGTGATCGGCCTGCTGCGTGCCGACGGCGTCACCGTGATCGAGAAGACCTTGCGCTATGCCGATTTCGTCGCCGCCGACGAGATCTTCTCGAGCGGCAATTTCGCCAAGGTCGCCCCCGTCATCCGCATCGACGACCGCGAGCTGAAGCCGGGCCCGTTCTACACCAAAGCGCGCAAGCTCTATTGGGACTTCGCGCATGCCGTGAAGCTCGCGGCGTAGGATTCTCTGCGCTCACATGACGATCGGGCGCGAGCTCGCCTTGCTCTCCGCTGTCATCGCCCGGCCTTGCCGCCTCCGCTAAAGCCTCGGCGAGCCGAGTTCGCAAGCCTCGTCGGAGCCTTGGCGGAGACGGGACAGGGCGATCCAGTATTCCAGAGGCTGTGACGAATACGGAGAAGCCGCGGCGTACTGGATGCCCCGCCTTCGCGTGGCATGACCGACGCTATTGGCTGCGCCTCCGAAAGCGGCTGAACTGAAACGCCTGCGTCGAATCCCAGGGCGTACGGTGGACGTCGTGACGCGTCTCCAGCAGCGCGAAATCCGGGCCGAGCTCTGCGGCGAGACTGTTGCCGTCGTGGCGTTGTACGGGCAGGCCGCTGCATTTCTCGGGACCGTCGAGCGCGAAGGTGCCGATGATGACGTGACCGCCCTCGCGCACTGCCGATCGCAGGCGATCGATATACGCCGCCCGATCGGTGGGCTCGGTCAGGAAATGGAACGCGGCTCGGTCGTGCCAGACGTCGTATGAGCGTGCCGGCCGCCATGTCGTGACGTCGGCAACGATCCAGTCGATATCAGCGGCGGCAGCGCCGATCCGCGTCTTTGCGGCGTCCAGCGCATGGGCGGAGATATCGAGCACCGCAATGGAGCGATAGCCCTCCCGCAACAGCGTATCAACGAGCCGCGATGCGCCGCCGCCGACATCGATGATGGCGGCACCATGGCCTGGACTCGCTGCGCGGATCATTTGAAGCGAGATCGCCGGGCTCTCCTGGAACCAGCTCACTTCGGTCTCGCCCTTGGTCGTGTAGACCTTTTCCCAATGCGTGCTGCGCTCGGACATGACGGCGGCTCCCGTGATCGCGAGAGCTTACCACGTCGGTCGTGCCATTGCCCCGTGAATGCACGAACTCGCCACACACCCCGCCGTCATCGCCCGAAGCTTGACCGGGCGATCCAGTACTCCGAGGCGCCTGTGATTGAACCGCGACAACGCGGCGTACTTGATGCCCCGGGTCAAGCCGGGGCATGACAATGGAGAGCGAGGCCAGGCTTGCGGTCTCTTGCCGCCCGCTGCGGCCTACGGCCCGTACAGCACGAGCTCCGTATCCGTGAGATCGGCCAGTTGCGGCTGGTGCGGGCCCTTGAAGTATTTGCGGCCGCGCCGCTCGGTATAGACGCCGGTGAGGCCGGGTATCGGGCCGTTGGAATCGACGATGACCGAGATCTTGCCGAGCCGCAGCAGCAGGCGGCCGATGCGACCGGCGCAGGTGACGAATTCGGTGATGCTGCGGCAATAGATCAGCTGCATCGCAGGCGGCGCGATCCAGCCGCGGCGGATGCGCACCGGTTGCAGGATGAAAGGGAATACACCCTTCGGCGTGCGGACCACAAGGCTCAGGCAGTTGTAGCGCGCGTGCCGGGTCAAAAGCTCGGTCTCGACCTCGTCGAGGCCCTCGATCTGCTTGGCGTGCGACGCGATCACCTCGATCCTGGTCCAGCGCGGCACGCGCGACAGCACCGGCACCGAGAAGAACAGGCCGCGGCAATAGGCCCTGAATCCCTGGGTCTCGATGATCGGCCAGGTCCACACCGCCGGGCTGATGTTGAGGTAGGTCACGTCCTTGTGCCGCTGCGCGATCTTGGTCAGTAGCGGCGCGTAGTTACGGAACGCCGGCTCGACATACCAGCTCGACAGGTTGCAATGGATGGCGATGGCCTCGCCATCCTTGCGCGCCGTGTAGATCAGAAGCAGCACGCCGACCGGCATGCCGTCATTGTCGAGCATGTAACCGAAGCGCGGGTAGCCCTCGGGCACGGGCCGGAAGGCCTGCCTGCGCAGGCCCTGGATCCAATAGTCGCGCGTGCGGCCGACGAAGCCGCGCGTCAAGAGGTCCGCGATGGCGTCGACATCGGACTCCGTGATCTCGCGGCATCGGACCTTGGTATGGATCACGCTCGTCTTGCCCGTGGAAATGATCGGCCTCGTCGCTTAGCGCCAGCCTTCGACATGGACGTCAGTCGTCACATGCGGCGACAGGCCCAGGATGTCCCGCACCTTGGCGGGCCAGGCGGCAAGATCGGTGCCGTGGGTGTGGAACATCGCGACAGCGAGGCGATCCATGCCGAAGGCGACGCAGCCCGTGTGGGCGGGCTCGCCGTGGGCGTCCTGGATGCCCCAGGTCGTGCCAAAGTGCTCGCGATGATAGTTGAAGCTCATGCAGGCCGTCGGCTGCTCTTCCGAGCGCAGCGGAATGAGCAGCTCGAACTTGAGCTGCTGCTGCTTCTGGCTCACGGCCTTCATCTGGCCGACGCGGCCGAAGAAGGGATCACTGGCATAGTCGACCCGAAAGGTGAGACCGAGATCGCGGGCGATTGCCTGCGCGCGCACCATCCAGCGCTCGCGGAAATCGGCGACGTCGTCGGGGCTGCCGATGCAGACATATTCGCGCATCCGGAACGACTGCAGCCGGTCGAGATGACGCGACGGCTCGCGGCGGAAGCAGTCTGCGGCGACGTCGAAGCGCAGGCCGCCCTTCGGCAGCTGCCCGCGGCTCGCCGCGATCGGATAGACGGGATAGCAGGCTGCCGGCGACAGCACGAGATCGGCGGGCGACAGCGACGTGGTCCAGTCGCCGCCGGCATCGAAGCGGCTCACGGCGGCGTTGATTTCGCGCTCGGTGCCATGCAGGCCGCAGACGCAGCCGAGCAGGTTCGGGAAGCTCTTGAGGTAGCCGGATTTTTCCAGCTGCGCCCGGCTCATCACCGGCGGAAAGCGCATCACCTCGGTGCCGGCCTCACGGTGCCGCGTGATCAGCGCGGCGAGCCGCTCCACGACATCCTCATAGAGCGCGGTGCGAGCGTAGACGCCGTCCGAACCCATGCGGTGGAACAGCACGTCGGTGAGATGGTCGAGCGGATCGATGGCTTGCGGCGCGGTGTCGGGCGAGGTCGGGAGAACGGCAACGTTCATGGCCAAAACTTCCTGTTATCTGCAATTCTTCTTGTTGGTCGCGTAGGTTCGTCGAAGGCTCGTTAGTCGCGAAGGCTTATCAGTCCCTAAGGCTTGCCGGCACGCCGCTCATCAAGGTCGAGGTCGCAGCATTGGCGAGGATGCGGTCATTGTTGATCATGATCGGCGCGGACAGTACGTCGCGCAGGTGGCGGCCCATGGTGAAGTCGCCGTCGTTGCGATAGCCGGCAAGGCCGGTCGTGCGCATCGCGTGCATCACGGTCTCGACCGCAAGCTCGGAGGCCTGCACCTTGAGGAGCGTGATCGAGGACTGGACGTCGAGCGAGCCGAGCGCGCGCTCGTCATGCTCATGATGGGCGAAGGTGTCGATATTGGAGGCGATCAGCGCGCGGAGTTTTGCCAGCGACATCTTCGCGGCGGTGAAATGGGCGGCCGCCGGTGGCATCTGCCCGCCGGAGGCCCGCGCCGCCTTGCGAACGAATGCCTGCGCGCGCGTCACGGCGGCAGCGGCAACGCCGGCCCAGGCCGACGACCAGCACAGATGTGCAAACGGCGTCATCGTCTGCGCGTGGATCTTGTCGTAGGATTCCGGGAAGACGCGGTCCGCGGGGCAGTCGACCCTCAGCTCGAAGCCGGTCGAGCAGGTGCCGCGCATGCCGAGTGTTTCCCAGCCGAGCGTCCGCTTCAGCGAATAGTCATCCTTGGCGAGCGCCAGCAGCACCTGGTCGGAGGCGACAGCATCGCTCGTGCGGCGCGCGATGGTGACGAGGCCGTCGGCCTCGGCGCCGTAGGAGATCACGGTGGCATCGCGCGTCAACGCGATCATGTCGCCTTCATGATCGACCGCGGCCGCGCTCGCGCGGATGTTGCCGCCGTTCTGGCCTTCGGTGGTGGAGGAAGCGAGCAGCCACTGGTCGCGGCCGACCCGGCGCATCATGGTTTCCATCCAGGGAATGCCGTGGCCGTGCCGGATTACGCAGGCGACCTTGGTGGTATGCATCGCATAGATCATTGCGGTCGAAGCGCAGGCGCGCCCGAGCGTGTAGCAGATGTCGGTGACGTCGTAGATCGAGGCACCGAAGCCGCCGAATTCGACCGGGATCATCACGCCGAGCAGTTTCTGCTCGCGCGCGGCGTCGAATGCCTTGTGGGGAAAGCGGCCGTCGCGATCGACGCCCTCGGCTTCGCCGGCCGCCACCGTCGCCACGCGCGCGGCGCGCTCGACCAGAGAAGGGCTGTGCTCGAGAAAGCTTGCCTGGGCATCGTCGACAGGTTGAAGGGCCGCTTCGCGCACGTTCATGATGGTCCGCCTCCGATTCGTCGTTCGAGATCGGTACGGTCACGCCATGCCGATCATCCGACCATGTTTGCTTGGCCCAGAGGCTTACGGATTTAATTCAAATTCGTCGACGAAATTGAAGGTAAACAAGGCTTAATTCGGAACGAGCAGTTAAGGCTTGGTTTTTCGCAGCCCCCTACTTTTCGTGAACGCGTTAGTGATCAGAGGAAGCACGAGTTTTAGTCAATCTGAGTCATCGTTTACTAAGAAACGGGAGTTAAGAGTCGCGCCCGTTGCAGGATCGGCCCGTCATGCCCATCGTAGACGGTGGTCCGGACCTTATCAGAGTGGGATATTGCAGATGCAGGCGTTCGATACCGATGTGCGGGATCGCATCATCAAGCTGGTGAAGGGCATCCTCGAACAGAATTCGCTTGCTACGAACCTCACGCCGAGCGCGCGCCTCGTCGATGTCGGCCTGACCTCGATGGACATGGTCAACCTGATGCTCGGCGTGGAAGCCGAGTTCGACTTCACCATCCCGCAATCCGAAATCACGCCGGAGAATTTCCAGTCGGTCGATACGCTCGAGCGGATGGTGGCGAGCCAGTTGCAGCCGGCGACCGCGGCGTAGCCGCCCCCACGGGGTCGTCCTGGCGAAAGCCAGGACTCATAACCCCAGGGAGCAGTTTGACGAAGACAAGTCGTTCGGAACTGCCACCATCAACTATCGATAGATTCCGCGGTATAGGTCCTGGTTTTCGCCAGGACGACATCGAATGTGTGGCGAGCGCCCACGCTAGCTTGCAACGTCACTACCCCCACCATCCCCGTTCCAAATCCGTCCCAAAACTGGCATAGCTTAACCACGTTGCACATCGCGGACGGGGTGAAGCAGGCATGGCGCAGGCGGTATTGGGCATCATCGGCGGCTCCGGCATCTACGACCTGCCGGGGCTCGAGGGCGCGCACGAAGAGGTGATCAGCAGTCCCTGGGGCGAGCCGTCGGCGCCGGTCAGGCGCGGCACCATCGCCGGTCTGCCGATCGTGTTCCTGCCGCGGCATGACAAGGGCCACCGCCTGTCGCCCTCCGACATCAACTATCGCGCCAATATCGACGTCCTGAAGCGCGCCGGCGTCACCGATCTGGTGTCGCTCTCGGCTTGCGGTTCCTTCAAGGAGGAACTGCCGCCCGGCACCTTCGTGCTGATCGATCAGTTCGTCGACCGCACCCACAAGCGCGAGAGCTCGTTCTTCGGCAAGGGCTGCGTCGCGCATGTGTCGATGGCGCATCCGGTCTCACCGCGGCTGCGTATCCATCTCGCAGCCGCGGCCGAAGCCGAAGGCATCGCAATTGCGCGCGGCGGCACCTATGTCTGCATGGAGGGGCCGCAATTCTCGACGCTTGCGGAAAGCATGACCAACAAGACGCTGGGCTATTCCGTGATCGGCATGACCAACATGCCCGAGGCCAAGCTCGCCCGTGAGGCGGAGATCTGCTACGCCACGGTCGCCATGGTGACGGACTTCGATTGCTGGCATCCGGATCACGACGCCGTCACCGTGCAGGATATCATCCGTGTGCTGACCTCGAACGCGGACAAGGCCAAGGCGCTGGTGGCGCGTCTGGCAAAGGATTTTCCGCGCGAGCACCAGCCGTGTCCAATCGGCTCGGACCGCGCGCTCGATACGGCGCTGATCACCGCGCCCGAGGCACGCGATCCCGAGCTTTTGAAGAAGCTCGATGCCGTGGCGGGGCGCTTGCTCCGCGCGTAGGACGAAAGGCAGAACGCCATGAAGGTCGACGGCAAGCATTACCGCAGCATCTGGCGCGAGCGCGACGGCTGGTCGGTCGGAGCCATCGACCAGCGCCGGCTGCCGCACGAATTCGTCATCGCTCGTCTCACCACGAGCGAGGAGGCGGCTGACGCGATCCGGACCATGCTGGTGCGCGGTGCGCCGCTGATCGGCGCCACGGCCGCGTTCGGCGTGGCGCTCGCCATGCGCGAGGACGGTTCCGACGCCGCCTTGAAGCGCGCCTACGAGACGCTGGTGGTGGCGCGGCCCACGGCCATCAATCTCAAATGGGCACTCGACGAGATGCGTGCGACGCTGGCGCCGATCGACCGCCTGGAGCGCGCCGAAGCGGCTTACGCGCGGGCCGACGAGATCCTGGAGCAGGATGTCGAGATCAACCGGGGCATCGCCCGCAACGGTCTGGAGCTGATCGAGACGATCGCCGCGAAGAAAAAGCCGGGCGAAACCATCAACGTGCTGACCCATTGCAATGCCGGCTGGCTTGCCACCGTCGACTGGGGCACCGCGACGGCGCCGATCTATCTGGCGCATGACCGCGGCCTCAAGATCCATGTCTGGGTCGACGAGACGCGGCCGCGCAACCAGGGCGCCTCGCTCACCGCCTGGGAGCTCGGCCATCACGGCGTGCCGCACACCGTGATCCCAGACAACACTGGCGGTCATCTGATGCAGCACGGCATGGTGGATCTCGCCATCGTCGGTACCGATCGCGTCGCGGCCAATGGTGACGTCTGCAACAAGATCGGCACTTACCTGAAGGCGCTCGCTGCACACGACAACAACGTGCCGTTCTATGTCGCACTGCCCTCGCCCACGATCGATTTCGCGGTCAATGACGGCATCCGCGACATCCCGATCGAGCAGCGCAACGGCGTGGAGGTCACCGACATGACCGGCCGCACCGCCGACGGGCGGCTCGAGACGGTGCGGATCGTGCCCGAGGGCTCGCCGGTCGCCAACTACGCCTTCGATGTGACGCCGGCGCGGCTGGTGACGGGCTTGATCACCGAGCGCGGCGTGCTCAAGCCCGATCGCGCCTCGCTCGCGGCCGCGTTTCCTGAGCGGATGGCCGCGGAAGCGGAGTAGCTCTGGTCTCTCGGTGGGCAAAGGCGCATCGCGCCGTGCCCCACCACTTTTCTTGATGTCATTGAAAGTGGTGGGCACGCTTCGCTTTGCCCACCCTACGGTTCGTCGATGCGGCTAACCGAGTTTCAGCCCCGTTGCTGCCTCGAGCTCGGCGATCGCCTGCGCGCCGCTCACGACCTTGATCGTCGTCATTCCCATCTCGCGGGCGGGCTTCAGGTTGACGCCGAGATCGTCAAGGTAGACGCAGTGCGCGGGATCGACCTCTAGCGCCTCGACCATCATCCGGTAGATGCGAGGATCCGGCTTGCGCAGACCGATTTTGGCGGACTCGATGACGTGGTCGAACAGCACCATCACGTCGGCGACGTAGAGCGAGCGGCCAGTCATGCTGCCGATCGCGTTGGCCGGCAGATTATTGGTGATGCAGCCGGTCTTGAACTTAGTCTTGATGCGCTTCAGCGCCTCGACCATCTCGGGGCGCAGATCGCCCTGCAACAGCGGCAGCACGTCGCGGCCGCGCACCTCCGCGCCGAGCGCAAGTGATTCCGCGGCGAACAGCTGGTCAAATGTTTCGATGTCGACCTCGGCGCGCTCGAACTTCGCCCAGGCGTTTTCCAGATGATTGGCGGCATTGGTGCGGCGGATGATGTCGGCAGGTAGGCCGCGCTCCTGTTCGAAGCGCGTGAAGGCCTCGAAGGGCGAGCTCGTCAACACGCCGCCAAAGTCAAAGATCACAGCCCCGATCGCCACTGTCCTACCCTCGTCGATATCAGGTGAAAACCGCTAGCACGCTGCTGCCACAACGGCCAGCATGAAGGATCTCTTCCAGAAGGCGCTTCTAAGGGGTCTCTTGGCTAATGACGCCCCAGCGGCTACCACACTCGCCCATGAACAAGACGTCCATCC